>JBGUVT010000242.1:0-24180 GCA_045220485.1 Anaerovoracaceae bacterium
CTGGAGGCGGCCTGCACATAGAGTGCATCATGTACACAAAAGAGAATGGACTAATCGCGGCATCTGACGGAGCCGAAGAAATGATCAGAGATAACAGGGAGCAGTGGAATGGATAGGAAGCAGGTATATTTCGTTGGAGCAGGACCGGGAGCGGCCGATCTTATCACTATAAGAGGAGCGAAACTGATCGAAGATGCGGATGTCATCATCTATGCCGGCTCACTTGTCAATCCTGATCTCCTGAACTATGCACATGAAGGAGCTGAGATATATAACAGCGCTTACATGACACTTGAAGAGGTGCTCGATGTAATGAAGGATGCTGCTGCAGACGGTAAAACGGTGGTCAGGCTCCACACAGGCGATCCAAGTCTTTATGGGGCCGTACGTGAGCAGATGGACGCGCTTGATGAAATCGGGATAACGTATGAGTCGTGCCCTGGCGTATCAGCAGCATTCGGAGCAGCCGCTGCCATGGATCTGGAGTACACACTGCCGGGACTCTCGCAGTCCCTGGTGATAACACGTATGGCAGGGCGTACGGCTGTTCCGGAAAAGGAGAGCATTGAGAGCTGGGCTGCGCACAATGCAACCATGGCCATTTATCTCAGTACCGGCATGCTCGAAGAACTCAGCAGAAGACTGGTCGCCGGAGGATATAAGGAAGATACACCGGCAGCCATAATATACAAGGCAACCTGGCCTGATGAGGAATTCTATTTCTGCAAGGTTGCTGATCTGGCTGCAGTCGCTGCTGAACACGGCATCACAAAGACAGCGCTCATCCTTGTGGGCGACGCGATCGGAAGATCTGGTTACGAAAAATCAAAACTTTACGACGAAACGTTCTCAACAGAGTTCCGCAAGGCGAAAAGGTAGAATATGAGAATCAAAATTCTTTACTTTACAGATAAAGGAAAAGCGTTAGCTGAGAGACTGAAGACCGGTTTTGCAGAGCACGACGCAGTCATAGTGCCAAAAGGAGCACCTTTGGCCATAGTATGCGGTGATGCTTTCGTAGACAATGAGGCTCTTGTGTTTATCGGCGCAGCAGGAATAGCTGTCAGGGCTATTGCTCCGTTAGTGCGTGACAAACTCAAGGATCCTCCGGTAATAGTTATAGACGAAAAAGGCACTTTTGTGATACCGATTCTCTCAGGACATGTAGGTGGAGCAAACAGCCTCGCGCTGGAAGTTGCTGATATTATAGGAGCTCAGCCTGTCATCACTACTGCTACAGATGTCAGCGGTGCATTCTCTGTTGATGTCTTTGCAAAAGAGAATGATCTCAGAATAGCCAACCGCGAAGGGATCGCCAGGGTGTCATCCTCCGCACTTGAGGGAAAACCGGTAACCATATGCATAAAGGATTATCCTCCTGAAGTACCGGTAGATGTATTGATCGCAGATGAAGAAGCTGCAAAAGGGCTGAAGGACGCAGCGAAGATCGTACTTTGCCCTAAAAGATACGCTATTGGCATGGGCTGCCGCAGGTATAAATCTTTCGAGGACCTCAGAGCATTTGCCGAAGAGGTGCTGCGTGACAATGGAATAGATATAAACGATGCAGGCTGTATCGCGACGATCGATGTGAAAAAGGATGAGGAGGGGCTGAAGCGGCTGTCCCAGACATGGCGCATGCCTCTGATAACCTTTGAGGCAGGACTGCTGGAAAAGGCAGCGGGCGACTTCAGCCATTCTGATACAGTCCTGGAAAAAGTCGGAGTAGACAATGTATGTGAGCGCGCAGCGGTGCTTGCCGCCGGAAGGGGCTCACAGATAAGAGTTAAAAAGACTGCCCGTGATGGGATGACCATTGCTGTGGCGGAGAGGAAATAAAGTACACGATGGAAATGAAAAAGAGCGATAAAGGCCGTATAGCAGTAGTCGGCATGGGCCCGGGCAGGGAATCGATGATGACGCAACAGGCGCTTCACGTGCTTGATAATGCTGAAGTTATTGTCGGATACACCGTATATCTTGAGCTGCTTGGAGACCGGTTCGCGGGCAAAGAGCTGCTTTCGACCCCAATGAAGCAAGAGACAGAGCGTTGCAGACTTGCGTTCGCGGAAGCAGCTAAAGGCAAAAGCGTTGCCATGATTTGCAGCGGAGATGCAGGTATCTACGGTATGGCCTCGCTCATGTTTGAGATAAAAGAAGAGCTTGGCAGTGAAGCAGCAGATGTGGTCATAGATGTGATCCCCGGAATCACCGCAGCTTCAAGCGGAGCTGCAGTACTCGGTGCACCGCTCAATCATGACTTCTGCGTCATAAGCCTGTCTGATCTGCTCACTCCCTGGGAACTCATAGAAAAGAGGCTCAGGGCAGCTGCGGAAGGAGACTTTGCTATCGCGATCTATAATCCTTCAAGCAAAAAGAGACACGACTATCTGCAAAAGGCATGTGATATCCTCCTTGAAACAGCGGAACCTGAAAGAGCCTGCGGCTATGTCCGCAGCATCGGTAGGGATGGAGAAGAGTACCACACATGCACTCTGAGAGAGCTGAGGGATACTGAGGTGGACATGTTCACGACAGTATTCATAGGCAATTCACAAAGCCGTATCATAGGTGACAGACTTATCACACCGAGAGGGTATAGATTATGAAGAAACCGTTGATATTCTCAGGTACAACAGAAGGAAGAACGCTCTCTGAGAAGCTGACCGCATCCGGCATAGCGCATATAGTATGCGTGGCTACCGAATACGGTGAACTTGTCATGGAGCCGAGCGAACTGGCCGATGTGCGGACAGGACGCATGACTGCACTCGAGATGTACGACCTTATGAAGTCTGAGGCTGATAAGGTGTTTGATGCCACACATCCTTATGCTGCAGACGTTTCGCATAACATCCTCACGGCCTGTCTGGCTGCAGACAAGGAATATGTAAGGATACACAGAGACATTGACAGCGAACTGTTCCCGAAAGATGCAGACGTCCATGTATTTGAGAATGCGGCAGAATGTGCCGCAGCGCTTTCGGAAACAGAAGGGAATATACTCCTTACGACAGGCAGCAAGGAACTCAGCGTCTATGCATCAGATGAAGATGTGCGAAGCAGGCTTTATGCCAGAGTGCTGCCTTCGCGTGAGAGCATTTCGCTCTGCGAGGAGGCCGGCCTCAGCGGCAAGCACATAATTGCGATGCAGGGACCGTTCAGCATGGAAACAGACCTGGCGCTCATAAGGCAGTTCGGTATAAAGACGCTGGTGACGAAGTCCAGCGGTTCAGCGGGAGGTGCACCTGACAAAATAAGAGCAGCTGCCAAAGCGGGGATACCTGTGTATATGATCGGACGCCCGGCAGAAGAGACGGGGTTGTCACTCAACGATGTGCTCGCGAAGTATTTCGGCATCCGGAGCCGAATGTCGATAGACCTGATCGGCATCGGTCCCGGAGGGAAGGACCTGCTTACAGCTGACGCTGCTGAGGCGATAGAAAAAGCAGAGATCCTGTTCGGAGCTTCGCGAATGATAAGCGCTTATGAAGGCCGCAGGGCATACCCATACTATAAAGCGGAAGACATCATACCTGTTCTCGAAAAGGAGATACCTGCAAGAGCTGCAGTACTTTTCTCCGGGGATACAGGTTTCTACAGCGGAGCTGAAAAGCTTGCTCCGGCTCTCAGAGTATGGGCATACAGATCCGGGACCGACTGTGAAGTAATGACACATCCGGGAATATCTTCTTTCGCTTATCTTGCTGCAAAAGCAGGGGTGAGCTATCAGGATGCAAAACTGGTGAGTATCCATGGCTGCTCGGGTGATAAAAAGGCAGCAGCGGAGCTGGTAAACTCGGTCAGATATAACGGGAAGACATTCGTACTGCTTTCAGGCACAGCCGATGTGAAACTGATGGGAGAACTGCTTGGAGATAACGGACTCACTGATGTCAGCATCATACTCGGATTCCAGCTGTCATATCCTGAAGAAATAGTCGGAGTGATACGCGCAGAGGACTGCGGCAAGGTCACCGAACCGGGTCTTTACACGGCTATAGTGGTAAATGATCATCCGGATACAAAGGCAATTCTTCCTGTGATCAGCGATGATGAAATGATCAGGGGCAAGGTGCCTATGACTAAGGAAAACATCAGACACCTGAGTGTCATGAAACTCGGCCTCACAGAGGGAGCAACGGTTTACGACATAGGAAGCGGAACGGGCTCGGTGGCATGTGAGATCGCAGCCCAGAGCAGCAGTATCGAAGTATACGCGATAGAAAAGAAAGAGGAGGCCTGCAGTCTTATAGGACAGAATGCTGCAAAATTCGGCCTTTCAAACATAGAGATAATACAGGGAACTGCACCTGAAGCCCTTAAGGGACTTGAGCCTCCGACTCATGTATTTATCGGAGGCAGCTCAGGAGAGCTGAGAGAGATTCTTTCCGCATTGAGTGAAATGTGCCGCAGTGTGCGTGTTGTTATAAATGCGGTGAGCCTTGAGACCATGGCAGAAATCCATTCTGTCCTGAAGCATTTCGCTATAAGTGATCTGTCAATTGAGCAGGTATCTGTCAGCAGGGCAAGAGAACTTGGAAATTATCATCTCATGAATGCAGAAAACCCTGTCATGATAGCTGCGTTCACTCTTGGAGGAAAATCATGAAACTTCCGCGCGTTATGATAGCCGCGCCTAAGAGCGGCAGTGGCAAAACCTTAATAACATGCGGTGTTCTTGAAGCGCTGAGGCGCAGGGGCACAGATGTAAGAGCATATAAATGCGGCCCGGATTACATCGACCCTATGTTCCACCGGAGCGTGCTGGGCATTCCGGGAGGCAATCTTGACACCTTCTTCTCAACAGAAGAAGAGATAAGAACAACCCTTGCAGACTGCGGATCGGAAGCTGCAGTAATTGAGGGTGTAATGGGCATTTATGATGGAGTTACCGGAATGCAGGGCAAAGGCTCGTGTTACGATGTTGCGTCAGCTGCTTCGATACAGGTAATACTCGTTACTGATGTTAAAGGCATGGGCCAGACCATGCTGTCGGTCATAAAGGGGATCCTTCTTGACGACAGACAATCTCTCATTAAAGGCATCATTCTCAACCGGATATCCAAAGGGTATTTCAGGCAGATCGAACCGCTTGTCAGCGGGATGCTTGACAGGATTTCTGAAGACCGTGGAAGTGAGGTCAGACTGCTGGGAGGCATACCGGCAAGCAAAGATATAAACCTTGAGAGCAGGCATCTGGGACTGATGATGCCTCAGGATATAACCGGTCTCAGGGAGCAGCTGAGCCATGCAGCGGATCTTATAGAAGAGAATCTTGACATGGACGCCCTTGTGGAGATTATGCATGGAGCACCCGAGCTTAAAGAAGATACTGCCGGACAAGCAGATTCTGATGAAAAGAACCGGCCGTGTCTGGCTGTGGCAAGAGATGAAGCTTTCTGCTTCTACTATGAAGAGAATCTCAGGATGCTCAGAAGTGCAGGGATCAGAATAAAGGAGTTTTCGCCGCTGCATGACAGCTATGTACCGGAAGAGGCTGATGGGCTCCTGCTGGGAGGAGGATATCCTGAGCTGTATGCGGCACAGCTTAGCGCCAATACGACCATGATCGGATCCATAAGGGGTGCAATTGAGACAGGCATGCCGAGTCTGGCGGAATGCGGCGGCTTCATGTATCTGCTTGAAGAACTCGAGGACAAAGACGGTAATGTCTTCAGTATGGCAGGAGCCATAAAGGGCAGAACTTCATGGACCGGAAAACTCTCGAAATTCGGTTATGCAGAAGTAAGCGGAACAAGAAAGGGCACATTGCTCAGCGGACTGCGTATAAAAGCCCACGAATTCCACTACTACGACAGCAGCAATAACGGAGCTGATGCAATTGCTGAAAAGCCGGGCAGCGGAAGATCATGGGAATGCATTCATGCAGGCAGCGATCATATATGGGGATATCCGCATCTCTGGTATCCTTCGTGCCCTGAACTTATGGGAAGATTTGCAGAAGCAATGGAAAAATACAGAAGGAAGAGACAGGATGGATAATTCAGAAAAATTCTTCGCGAACAGGGACTGTAAATATTACCCTTGCCATGAGGGCGTAGAAGAGCTTAACTGCCTGTTTTGCTATTGCCCGCTGTATCATCTTAAGGACTGTCCCGGGAATCCTGTATTCAGGGAAAAGGATGGCAGAATGATCAAGGTCTGCATAAACTGCACATTCCCGCACAGGGCTGAGAATTATGATGAAGTGATAAAGATATTAAGGGGAAGGGACGGGAAATAATAGTCTCAGGAGGTTATTGATATGTCTTCATTCTGGATGGAAACGATCGGGCGCGAGTCGCTGATTGCTGCTTCTGCGATGCAATCTGAAGAAGATCTGGGCTGAAACAGGACGTATACTGGTGATTTTCCTGATCGGTTCAGCCGGGACTGTTCTGGGTGCATATATTGCATTCTTCCTGCTTAAGGGACCATACGGCAATGCGGGGGATCTTGCACGGGTAGCTGCCATGATGACAGGCACATACACCGGAGGAAGTGTGAATCTGGCTGCCATGGCATCCCAGTATGCAGCAGGTGATGACGTGACTGCAGCTTCTATAGTAGCAGATAATCTGACGATGGCTCTGTACTTCTTTGCGCTCATCTTCTTTGCCGGAAGCAATTGGTTCCGCAGGAGATTCAGTCATCCGCTGATCGATCAGATCGAAGCCGGAGAGACCGGAGGCGACCATGAAAAGACTCTTGCAGCTGCTTTCTGGAGCCGGAAGGATATATCTCTGTGGGATATCGCAGCCAACATTGCATATGCCGCTTCGGTAGTATGGGTATCCAAAATGATTGCCGGGCTTTTCAGCGGCCTTGAACCGGATGGACTGATAATGAACTTCACAGTGAGGTTTTTCGGATCCCAGTACGTGTGGATCACAACGATCTCTGTGCTCGTCGCCACGCTGATGGCAGAGAAAGTAAAAAATATACACGGATCACAGGAGATAGGAACATTCTGTATCTATATGTTCCTGTTCGTGATAGGTGTGCCTGCAAACATCTATATTGTAATTACCAGGAGCCCGCTGCTGCTCGTGCTCACGTTTATAATGGTATTCATGAACATGATATTCTGCTTCGGAGCAGCATGGATACTGAAGTTTACCCTTGAGGATGCAATCATTGCTTCGAATGCCAACATTGGAGGCCCGACAACAGCGGCCGGCATGGCCATATCACAGGGATGGGTAGATCTCGTGGGTCCGGCTATGCTGATAGGTACCTTCGGGTATGTAATCGGCAACTATCTGGGAACGATAGTTGCTGTATCACTGGGACTGTGACAACAAACTATTAATTTTAGATATAACGAGGATCAGAAAAATGCAAATGACAGAAAGACCGCGCAGACTTCGTTCCACACCCGGACTGCGTAAAATGGTAAGAGAAACAAGAGTGGATGCGTCGTCGCTTATTTATCCAATGTTTGTGACTGACGGAAGCGGCAGGATAGAAGAGATAAAGGCTCTTCCGGGGCAGAACAGATACACTGTCGATATGACGGACAGCAAGATAGAAGATCTGCTGAAAGCCGGAGTTAACAGCATCATGCTCTTCGGCATACCGGAACATAAGGATGAGCTTGGCACGCAGGCGTATGCAGAGGATGGTATCATTCAGAGAGCTGTTTCACACATAAAGGAACGTTACCCTGAGATGTACGTCATCACCGATGTCTGCTTATGCGAGTACACTTCGCATGGTCACTGCGGTATGCTGCATGAATGCTGCGGGCACTACGATGTGGACAATGACAGTACGCTTGAGCTCCTGCAGAAGGTGGCAGTATCGCAGGTCAGGGCAGGATCGGATATGGTAGCTCCTTCGGATATGATGGACGGAAGAGTCAGAGCCATAAGGGAGGCTCTCGATGCAGAAGGATTCTCCGGCACACCAATGATGTCTTACGCTGTTAAGTACGCATCTTCTTTCTACGGACCTTTCCGTGAAGCAGCCGGCTCGGCTCCGGCATTCGGTGACAGAAAGAGTTACCAGATGGACTTTCACAACAGAAGAGAGGGTATAAAGGAAGCCCTGCTTGATGTTGAAGAGGGAGCAGATATAGTAATGGTGAAACCGGCCATGTCATACCTTGATATGATTCGCGAAGTCAGAGATGCAGTGAATGTCCCTGTGGCAGCATACAGCGTAAGCGGAGAGTATGCCATGGTAAAGGCTGCAGCTGCGAACGGATGGATAGACGAAGCTTCGATCATATGCGAGATGGCGGTGGGAGCTTTCCGTGCCGGAGCGCAGATATACGAGACGTATTTCGCAGAAGAACTTGCCGGATTTATAAAAGAAGGCAGGATAGGATAGTCCGTAAAGATGACGAAAGACAAAGAGTTTAAAAGCATAATAAGGGTCGGAAGCAGAGCGAGCAGACTTGCTGTACTCCAGTCTGAGATAGTGATGAGGCAGATAGAGGAAGCATGCCCCGGAGTAAAAACTGAGCTGATCACTATGAAGACAACCGGCGATAAGATACTCGATAAGACGCTTGACCAGATCGGAGGGAAAGGCCTTTTCGTGAAAGAACTCGATGAAGCACTGAGAGCCGGAGAAGTGGATATAACCGTACACAGCCTCAAGGACCTTCCGGGAGTTATTCCTGAAGATCTTCCGCTTTCAGCATTTTCACACAGGGAAGATCCAAGGGACGTTCTCGTGCTTCCTGCCGGGAAGACGGAGATAGATATATCTCTGCCGGTCGGCACTTCGAGCCTGAGACGTTCACTTCAGATAAAAGAGCTTATACCCGGATTGACGACCGCTCCTATAAGAGGCAATGTGGAGACGAGACTTCGCAAGCTTGATGAAGGACAGTATTCGGCACTTGTACTGGCCGCCGCAGGACTTAAGAGACTCGGCCTTGAGGACAGAATAAGCAGGTTTTTCAGTCCTGAAGAGATGATCCCGGCTGCCTGCCAGGGAGTACTGGGAATTCAGACCAGAGCCGGTGCTGACATCGATCTTATTGAAAGAATAAATGACAATGACGCCAGAAGATGTGCACTTGCCGAGAGGGCATATGTGAAGGCAATCGGCGCAGACTGTGGATCACCTGATACAGCTTTCGCACAAATCAACGGTGATAATATGATGATTATGGGACTCAGATATGACACGGAGAGAAAAACCGTTATAAGAGACAGAATCTGCGGTCCTGCATCAGACGCAGAAGTACTTGGAAGAGAGCTTGCGGACAGGATGTTGAAAAATGAACAATAATAATGAATGCGTTAACATGAGCAGAGGCAAGGTCTGGCTTGTCGGAGCCGGTCCGGGAGAAATGTCGCTCATAACACTTAAGGGCAAAGAGGTTCTTGCGGGCGCTGACGTGGTCGTCTATGATGCGCTTGTCAGGGGTGGAATGATGTCACTTTTGCCTGAAGAGGCTGAACTGATATACGTGGGCAAACGCGCCGGGAATCATACCATGAAGCAGGAAGAGATAAATGATCTTCTGCTTGAGAAAGCACTCGAAGGGAAAAAAGTCGTCAGGCTAAAAGGTGGAGATCCTTTCCTTTTCGGACGCGGCGGAGAAGAGCTGGAGCTTCTGGTGCAGAACGGCATCGATTTTGAGATAGTGCCGGGCGTAACCAGTGCTTTTGCAGCTCCTGCATATGCAGGCATACCTGTAACCCACAGGGACTTTTGCAGAGGAGTATCGGTAATAACCGGGCACAGAAAGAGCAACGGCAGTCTTGACCTGAATTTCAAAGCTCTCGCAGAGACGGGAAATACCCTCGTTTTTCTCATGGGTATGTCCACTATTGATATAATAGTGAAAGGACTCATTGAAGCGGGAATGCCAGGGGATACACCTGCAGCTATCATAGAGAAGGGAACGACTTCCTCCCAGAGAGTTCTCACTACTGACCTCGATCATCTTGTGGAGGCTGCGGAAGCAAATCATGCGGCAGCACCGGCGGTAATTGTTATCGGTCATACAGCGGGACTGGCAGAACGGCTGAAGTGGCGTGACTGCCTGCCTCTGAACGGTGTTAGAGCAGTAGTCACAAGGCCTAAGGAATTGTCCTCGGGACTTGCCTCGATGCTCCGCAATAGGGGCGCCGAAGTGATTGAAGTCCCTGTAATAGGAATAGAACCTATCACAGATAACGACAGCCTGAGAGATGCAATCAGCTTGCTGAAAGAGGGCGGTTATAAGTGGGTCGTATTCACTAGTCCGAGCGGAGTCAGAGTGTTCTTCAATGAACTGATGAAGACTGCCGATGTGAGAGCTCTTGCAGGATGCAGGATAGCTGCGATCGGAAGAGGCACCGGAGCGGAACTCGTAAAAAGAGGTCTGAACCCGGATATGGTGCCATCAAAATATGACGGGCGCACTCTGGGAGCTGAGCTCAGCAGGCTGCTAAAGCCTGGTGACAGGGTACTCATACCAAGGGCAAGTATTGGAAACAAAGCTCTCAATGAAGAGCTGTCAAAAGCAAAAGATGTCGTCATAGATGACATTTCCACATACGATACTGTATACCGTGCAGCGGAATGGTTTGATGCAGCAAAGGAGCTCGCTGATCCTGAAACCTTTGCGCTTTTCACAAGTGCATCAGGAGTAAGAGGATTTGTCAATGCCTATGCCGACATGGACCATTCTATGGTAAAAGCGATATGCATAGGAGCCATGACCGCTTCAGAAGCAGAAAAACATGGGATGAAAGTGTGGATATCTGAAGAGGCCACTTTGGCATCTCTGGCAGACAGGCTTATGCAGGCAGGCAAAGATCCTGCATATAACGAAGGATAGACAGGCAGATACAGGAGATATACATGGACGATAAAAAACAGAAAGGTATTGCTTATGGAGTGGGTGTTGGCCCCGGAGACCCGGAGCTGATGACACTGAAGGCATGCAGGCTGATCCGTGAAAATGACGTGATAGCAGTGCCGGGAAAAGTCCCTGAGGATTCTGCCGCATACAAGATAGCTGTACAGGCAGTGCCTGAGCTGGCTGATAAGGAGCTCATCCCTGTTTACATGCCTATGGTGAAAGACAGGGCTGTGATCAGACAGAGCCATGCTGAGGCGGCAGCTTTGCTTGAGGGCTATCTCGATTCCGGCCGCAATGTAGTGTATCTTACACTGGGTGACTCGACGATTTATTGCACATTCAGCTACATACAGCATATACTTGAAGCAGATGGCTATGATGTAAAGCTGGTCAGCGGAATACCTTCATTCTGTGCCGCTGCGGCAAGGCTCGGAGTATCTCTTACAGAGTGGAATGAGTCACTTCATATTATGCCGGCTCTTCACAATACACATGAGGGAGCTCTGGAATGGCCTGGGAATTACGTCCTCATGAAGTCAGCAAGCAGGATGCCTGAGGTGAAGAAGATGCTTTCATCATCGGGTTACGAAGTGATTGCTGCCGAAAACTGCAGCATGGAGAACGAAAAGCTATACAGATCAGTCGATGAAATACCTGATGACGCGGGTTACTTCACGCTGATAATCGCAAAAGAAAAGACGGAAAGCAGCATTTAATGATAGAATTGCGCGGTCTGACAAAGAAGTTCGGTGATTTCACCGCTGTCGACGGACTCTCCTTTGAAATAAAAACGGGAGAGTTCTTTGGATTGCTCGGGCCGAACGGTGCCGGCAAGACTACAACGATCAGCATGCTGTCCACCGTGCTGCTTCCGAGCTCAGGCGAAATATTCATTGACGGAAACAAGCTGACAAGGGCTGCATCCGAGCAGAAGCGGAAGCTTGCCGTCATTACACAGGAATACTCGATGCGCCAGGATATGACCATGGATGAGGTCATGGAATATCAGGGGCGCCTTTATTATATGCCGCGAAAACAGATAAAGGAGCGTTCACAGCAGCTGCTTGAGTTTGCCGGCCTGTCTGATTATCACAGAAGGACGGTCAGGCATCTGTCAGGCGGAATGAAACGCAAGCTTATGATATGCCGGGCTCTTCTTATTGAACCGGAAATACTGCTTCTGGATGAGCCGACAGCAGGCATGGACGCGCTGTCCAGACGCCAGATGTGGAATCTCCTCAAGCAGGTCAACAACAGGGATATGACTATTCTGCTGACAACTCACTATATCGAGGAGGCAGAGGCGCTCTGCGACAGGGTAGCCATGATAAACCGCGGCAAGCTTCAGAAACTCGATTCTCCGCTGGCTCTCATCAGGGAACTGGGAGAATTCACTGTTGATGAGACGGGAGAGGGAGACCTTAAGAGCTCACACTTCGAGACAAGAGAAGATGCGATCCGCTATCTCGAAAATACAGGAGCAGGGTCGATACTCAGACAGACGACACTTGAAGATGTCTTTATAGAAGTCGCAGGACGCAAACTGCAGTAAACAGACAGAATGATATGGGCATAATTACAGTACTCTGGGAAAAATGGGTCGAGTTCAGACGAGACTTCTATAAGATCACCGTTGCGGCGATGATCTCTCCTTTGATGTATCTGATAATCTTCGGCCTTGGGATCAGAGTCACATCTCACGGTCAGCCTTATATACAGTTTCTGGTTCCGGGACTTGTGGCTATGTGCACCATGACCGGCAGTTTCAGCGCGATAGCTCAGAACATGAGCGTGCAGAGACTGTATGAAAAAGCACTTGACCAGGTAATGGTGTCGCCGACTCCGCTGTGGCAGTTCATTCTGGGGCAGATAATCGGCGGAAGCCTCAGGGGAATGTATGCGGCCTGCGTGATACTGGTGCTGACGACACCTGTAAGACACGGGCTGGTATTCAACGGTCTGTCATTCCTTATAATGCTGCTCAATGGCATGGTGTTTGCAACACTTGCACTTGTGCTGTCGTTTTTAGCTAAAACTTACTCGGATGCTCCGAGATTCAATACATACATAATCATGCCGATGACCTTCCTCTGCAACACATTCTTCTCAACTGAGGAAATACCTGACGGATTCAGGCAGGTCATAGAAATCATTCCACTGTCACAGGCCAGCGGAATGATCAGAAGCATAGCTCTGGGAGAGGTGCCGGAGCTGACAGGATTTGCAGTGCTTATCGGATGGCTGGCGATCCTGGGATCTATTGCAGTAGTGTTTATATATCGCAAAAAGAACCTGTAGTGACGAAACGCATAGCAGCAATCGCAGCAACATTAATACTGACTGTTGTGATCCTCATACCGCCTGGTATGTGGGACGCTTTTGCTGACCCCGTGGTTCTGAAGGATTCATCAAGAGGTATAGGCGTTGAAGAAAGCGGATCTGCACCTGAACGTGACAGAAGTCTGCAGGACGGAACTCTGGTGTACAGCATGACTCCGGTGTACCCTGAAGATGTTCAGGAAGGTGATTACGAACCGGACGTTATATCTGACTCCCGTTTTTTCAAGATCATCCATTCGGATCTGACTAACAAAGCCGGCAGGATGGAAGCGGTCATCACCATATCGAGCACCAGCTATGCATATGTATTTCAGGGTACTGCGGAACAGGCAGCTGCCGCTGACAGCAGCGAGTGGATCGCTGCAGATGAGAAGGACGGATACGGCAGCTTCAGCATTTCAGTCGAAGCATTCAACAAGGAGCTTCCATGCGCTGCCTTCAGCAAAAAGAAGCAGAAGTGGTATGACAGAAACATCGTCTTCCTTGCTGACAGTCTGCCGGAAGGTTCTGTTATGATAGAAATGAACGAAGACGGCGGCACAATTGCCGATACTCAGGACGCGGCCCTGCAGGTAATATATATCGCGCTTGCAATAATAGCTGTGGGCGGTGTCCTTAATCATTTTGTGAAAAAGAGGTATTACGAATGAGTCTGTATTTTCCTATGTTTATGGATCTTTCAGAAAAGACCGTGCTTTTTGTCGGCGCAGGTCATGTGAACACGGGCAGAATAAAAACGATGCTCGACTTTGCCGGAAACATTATCGTTGTTTCACCTGAGGCTGATGCGTCAATCATGGCACTGGATGACGAAGGCCGCATCATATTGCGCCGCAGAAGATTCGATGAGAGAGATCTGGATGGAGCGGATATCGTAATAACTGCGACAGGTCATGCAGGTACAGACGTACGTATAGCAGGAATGTGCAGACGCCGCGGTATACTGGTTAATGCAGCCAGCGATAAAACTCTTTGCGATTTTTATTTCCCGGGGATAGCCAGAAGGGATCCTCTGGTTGTTGGTATTACAGCGTCAGGTGAGGACCACAGTCTGGCGGCAAAAGCGTCAGCATATTTCAGAAAACTGCTCGGTGACAGGAGAGATGACTGAAAATAAAGGCATCAGTAAAAAAGAAACAGAGCTGGAAAACCTGGCCGCAGACGTCCTGGAGATAGCCAGGGGCAGGCTGCTTGTGAATCTAAGATATATGGATGTCGCACTGACATTTTATGAAAGAGAAGTTTATCACGGCAGCTTTTCTACAGACGGACGCGTTCTTTACTATGACCCGGTTTTTGTGCTCAGAACATATCGCGAGTCCAAAGAGAAACTGACGAGAATTTACCTTCATCTGGTGCTGCACTGCGTGTTCTGCCATCCTTTTATCGGCCACGATGCTGACAGAAGGCTTTGGGATCTGGCATGCGATATAGCAACAGAATCGGTAATCTGCGAGCTTGATCTTCCGTGCACAAGATCAGATGATGACGGCCGCAGGCGGGATATGCTGAGAAAGATACGAAGAGAGTCAGGTTTTCTGACAGCAGAAAAGATATACAATGCATTGCGCAAAGGTGATCTGAGCTTTGCTGATACTGATACTGTGGAAAAGCTGGAACAGCTCTTTCTGTCCGATGAGCATTCGGCCTGGTATTCAGATGACTTGCAGCCACCAGCCGTACAGGCGGTAATGCCAGGTGATCCTCAGCCTGAGTACGATGATATGAATGCAGAAAGCGACTGGAAGGAAATCGCCGGACAGGTCGAGATGGAGATTGAGACATTCGCAAAGGTGAGGGGCAAATTCGCTTCATCGCTGGTACAGAACCTCAGAGCGGTGAACCGTGAGAGATATGATTACACGGAATTTCTCAGAAAGTTTGCTGCGGTCAGCGAAACTGTAAAAGTTTCGGATGATGAGTTTGATTACATCTACTACAACTACGGACTGCAGCATTATCATAAGATGCCTCTTATAGAACCGCTCGAATACCGTGAGGACAGCAGGATAAAAGACTTCGTGATCGCGATTGACACTTCAGGATCGGTAGCCGGCGAAGAAGTGCAGACATTCCTTCAGAAGACATACAACATACTGAAGAGCCGCGAATCGTTTCATAACAGAATTAATGTACACATCGTTCAGTGTGATGCACAGATACAGTCCGATGATGTAATCACTTCTTCAGAGGATTTTGACAGATATCTCGAAACCATGGAGATCCGGGGACTCGGAGGCACTGATTTCAGACCGGTATTCGACTATGTCGACAGACTTCTGAAAGAAGGGGAGTTCAGCGATCTGAAAGGTCTCATATATTTCACGGACGGGTTAGGTGTTTACCCGCCGGTAAAACCGGCTTACAGAACAGCTTTCGTATTTGTAGAGAGCGGATACAACGTGCCGGAAGTACCGGTGTGGGCAATGAAAGTCGTACTGCGCCCGGACGAATTATGATAACATTGGGCAGTGAAAGAAAAGCTTCAGCTCAGTAAGGACAGCAATATGAATATCAGCAAGGCAAAAGAACAGATAAGGAATGCCATAACGGCTTATCTAACAAAGGATGACCTGGGCAACTATGTGATACCGGTCGAAAAGCAGAGACCGGTGCTTCTGATAGGTCCGCCGGGAATAGGAAAGACTGCTATTATGGAGCAGCTTGCATCCGAACTCGATATAGGACTCATCTCGTATTCGATGACACACCACACGCGTCAGAGTGCGATCGGACTTCCGTTTATAAGCCATAAGGTTTATGGCGGAGAGGAATGTGATGTTACTGAATACACGATGAGTGAGATCATCGCGTCGGTGTATGACCTCATGGAGACAACAGGTGTCAGGCAGGGAATACTCTTTCTCGATGAGATCAACTGTGTTTCCGAAACACTGTCACCGCTCATGATGCAGTTTCTGCAGTACAAGGTGTTTGGCGGACACAGACTGCCTGAAGGCTGGATAGTCGTTACGGCAGGCAATCCTTCTGAGTATAACGATTCGGCAAGGGAGTTCGATATCGTAACGCTTGACAGACTTAAGAAGATAGATGTTGAACCGGATTTTGAAGCGTGGAAAGAGTATGCCTCTGCAGTACACATGCACCCGGCGGTCATGTCTTTCCTTCAGAGCAAGAGAAACCACTTCTATCATGTGGAGACCACTGTAAGCGGCAAGTCCATCGTAACTCCGAGAGGCTGGGAAGATCTCAGCAAGATGCTTCAGCTCTATGAGAAAAATGGAATAGAGGCTGATGAGGATCTTATAGTTCAATACCTTCAGAATAAAAAGACAGCAAAGGAATTTGCAGTATATCTGGACCTGTATAATAAGTACAGGGAAGAATATCCAGTAGATGCGATACTCGAAGGGGAGACCCCTGACGAAATGGAAGAAAGAGCTTCCGGCGCGGGATTCGATGAGGTATATACGCTTATAGGTCTCCTGCTCAGCAATGTAAAAGACGATGTGCATGAGCGGATGGAAGAGCGCCGTCTGCTCGAATCCGTGAAACTGTGCGTCAGAGAGTATAAAGCTGCGGCATCCGGAGAACCGGTACCGGCAGAAAATATAAAGAGACTTATCGCAAGAATCGAGTCGGGTCGTGAGGCAGGCCTCAGGTCACATTCACTTACCCGTGAAGAAGCAGACCGCATGCTTAGAACGGTATCATGTCTGTATGACATGGCAGACCTTGTGAAAGACGCGCCGGATTATGATTCTTCTTATGAATACATACGCGGAGCATACGGAAAACTTGTTGCAGCTCACAATGAAAAGGCAGAACATACACGGAGCAGAATGGACAATATGTTCAGATTCACTGACAGATGCTGGGGCGAAGGTAAAGAGATGCTGATGGCGGCAACGGAACTTACAGCAGATCCTGACAGCGTTTCATTCATCAGCATTTATGGCTGTGATGAGTATTTCAGGCATAACAAAGGCCTCCTGCTTGATGAAAGAGATATAGAGATAAAAAAGCAGATAGAAGAACTCGGGCTTTGATAAACAACAAAAAGAGCGTCCTCCAGTAAGAGAACGCTCTTATTTTTCAGATTCAAATTAATGAAGAAAAGTCTTTACCTCTTGTGGCTGTACTTTGAAAAATAGTAGCACTTTCCAACAAATACACCGATAAATGACATTACTACGATTGCGTTCATCATGGCGGCACCTCCCTAAAACCCTTGACCTTTGAAAAGCTTCTAACATTTTCCACAAGCATGGATCCGGGGATCCTTTCTCTGCTTTCACTTATATTGTATCCGGATTGAAACGTAAGTAAAGTTAATAATATTTACAGAGTCTTTAAGTTGTACTTAAGTAGCAAAAGCTTGAAAATATACCGGATGTATTACTAATGCCGATAATCTCAGATGCAACTATTTATCATATCAATAGTTGCGCTTTTTGCTCATAGACTATAATAAATGGGTAAACTGTATCTAACGCAATCAAGAGGGCTTCAATATGACTTATGAAGAACTGAAAAAAGAAATGGAAAAATACCCTGAGACTATGTCTGCGGGTGAAAGAATGCAGAAGTATGCTGCAGGAGAGACAGTAGATCATATACCGTTCTCACTGCAGAGTAATGAAGAGGCCATGGCAAATATCTTCGGTTATACTACTGCGCAGTGGAGGAATGATGTTAAGGTTCACATCGATGTAATTAAGAGAAGACAGGAAGAGTTCAATATCGGCGGACTTGCATCGGGACTCAGACTGAGAACAATGGCGCAGGCTGTCGGCTCTGAGATATATTTCCCTGAAGTCGGTATCGATCGAGTGATCAAGCCTGTACTTACAGACTATTCCATGCTTCCTGAACTTATGAAGGATAATCCGAAAAAGAATCCGGTATTCCTTGCGGTCCTCCAGAGAGGAGTCGACCTCAAGATGGCGTTCCCTGAAATGGGCATAGCGATGCCGGTCGCAGGACCGTTCACAAACGCATCCCTTATCAGACCGGTAGAGATGATTCTCCGGGATACAGTCAGAAATCCTGAAAAACTGAATGATCTGCTCAAGTGGACTGTTGACTATACAGTAGCTTATGCAGAGATGTTCGCTGACGAATTCGGAGGCGGCGGATGCACGATCTGCGACCCTATCAGCTGCGCAGACATATTGGGCAAGAGAAACTATAAGAAGTTCTCACATCCTTGGCTCGAGTATCTGATTGAAGGTCTTACCCAGACTCTCGGCAAAAAGCCTGGCATCCACATCTGCGGAAAGACATCACCTCTGTGGGATGAAATGTTGAAACTCAAGGTCTCGAGCTTCAGCGTAGACAATATGGAAAACCTCGCTGATGCAAGAGACAAGATGGGTCCTGTATTCGGACTTGTCGGCAATGTAGCTCCTGTAGACGTAATGCTTAACGGCACTATTGATGACGTTATCGAGACCTGCAAGCAGTGCATTATCAATGGTTCGGAAGCTGAAAACGGATATACTCTCGGCACAGGCTGTCAGGTACCGATCGGAACTTCCCGCGAGAACTTCGACGCGTTCATCTTTGCTGCACGCAAGTACGGCAGAGGAGCGCGTAAAGGAATGCTTCCGCTCGGCATTGTAGAAGAGGCAGCGAACGAAGTAGTAATGAATAAGGCCTAAAAGGTTAAAATAAAAAGGAGAACAAAGTATAATGGCAACTAAAGAAGAACTTCTGCAGAAGATGTCCGACATGGTCTTCGAGATGGAGGACGAAGAAATCGCTGATGTTTGCGAGGAGTATATCGAGGCAGGACATGACGCACTGGATGGAATTCTGCATGGACTCGTAGACGGCATGAACCGTGCAAGCGAGATGTATGACCAGGAAGAGTACTTCGTAACAGACCTGCTGCTCTGCTCAGATGCAATGTATGCGGGGCTCGACGTACTCCGTCCGCATCTGCCTGAAGACGCAAGCATGGGTGAGTCGAAAAAGGCTGTTATCGGAGTAGTCGAGGGAGACACTCACGATATCGGCAAGAACCTCGTAAAAATCATGATGGAGACTGCAGGCTTTGAGATGTTTGACCTCGGAAGAGACGTACCTCTCGACAGTTTCGTCGAGAAGGCTAAGGAAGTCGATGCAGACCTTATCATGATGTCCACACTTATGACTACAACAATGCCGGGTATGAAAGAGGTCATCAACAAGCTCAAGGAACAGGGCATCAGAGACAGCATCAAGGTAATGGTAGGCGGAAGCCCTATATCACAGAAATATGCTGAAGATATCGGAGCCGACGGCTATTCGAGGAATGCTGTCGAAGCTGTTGAAGTAGCGAAGAGACTTTGCGGAGTAGAATAGGATCAGGAGACAATAACGTAATGCCTAACCTTAAAGTAATGCCGGAGGAAAAACTGTATGGATTTGCCTCCGGCAAAAATTTGATGGAGATAATGCTTGATGCGGGCCTGTTTATAGACAATGCCTGCGGAGGCAAAGGGCTCTGCGGAAAGTGCAGGGTGAAGATCACTGAAGGTGACGCCGGAGAAGCAGGCGAGACCGAGCGCGGCATTCTGAAAGCCGAAGAACTCGAACAGGGAGTAAGGCTTGCATGCCTTACATACCCGGTTTCGGATATAACCATAGAGCTTCTTCAGAAAGAAAAGAAGCACGACGTTCTTGCTTCGGGATATATGCCGGATTTTGAATTTGAGCCTGACATAATAAAGGTGCCGGTCACTATCCACAAACCGACTCTTGCAGATCAGACACCGTTTGAGAACCAGATCATTGAACAGGTTGGAGCTGAAGCACTTGTAGGACATGACGGGGCTACAGGGTATCTTGGCTTTGACTATACAGCTCTGCGTGAGCATTCGATGCTGCCTGGCGATTATACTGCGGTGATACATAACGGAAAAGTGATCGCGCTTGAGCCGGGAGACACATCGGAATCACTTTACGGAGTTGCCATAGATATTGGAACAACTACAGTCGTATGCTCTCTTGTCGATATGCTGACGGGCGAGGAACTGGGACATGCATCGGAGATAAACGCTCAGAAGTTTTTCGGCCTTGATGTTCTCACCAGGATTACTTATGAGATAGAAAACCCTGATGACGGAAGAGAAAAGCTTCAGAAAGCCATCGTCGGATCCATCAACAAGATGGTGAAATCGATATGTGACAGACATGGACTTACTCAGGATCAGATATATCAGGTAACGGTAGGTGCCAACTGCACAATGATGCACATGCTGATGGGAGTCGACGCGAGACCTATAGGCAAAGCTCCGTTCGCACCGGTATTTGCGCGCGCCAAGGATGTAAAAGCATCGGATATCGGACTGAAAGCGGCTCCGGGCGCAAGGCTTTACTGCCTGCCATCGGTATCTGCATACATTGGAGCTGACATCGTTGCCGGAGCATATGTATGTGACCTTAAGCATCAGAAGGGTAACGTGATGTTTATCGACATCGGAACTAACGGTGAGATAGTGCTTGCCGCTGACGGAAAGCTGATGTCGTGTTCATGTGCGGCAGGTCCTGCGCTGGAAGGAATGAATATAAGTTCGGGGATGCGTGCCGCAGAAGGAGCTATCGAAGATATACATATAAATGAAGACGGACTCGATCTGAAAATAATCGGAGACTGCGAGCCTGCAGGCATATGCGGAAGCGGTATCCTCACGGTAACAAAAGAGCTTCTCAGGACAGGCATAGTCAGAAAGACCGGTGCATTCGTCAAGGCCGACAAATTCGATGATGATGACTACAGATCAAAATATATAGTTGTCGATGAGGACGGTAAGAGATCGTTCAGAATGACAGAAGGCGGAGATGGAACAGAACCCCTGTACATAACTCAGGGAGATGTCCGTCAGGTGCAGCTTGCCAAAGGCGCAATCCTCTCGGGTTTCATGGCCCTGATGAAGAAAGCCGGGATCGGCATGGCTGATCTCGACAGAGTTCTCATTGCAGGGCAGTTCGGGGCTCATCTTCCTGCTGAAAGCATCACGGGTACAGGCATTCTTCCGTTTGAAGTCGAAGACCGCATCGAATATGTGGGCAACACTTCGAAGACCGGCGCTTACATGGCACTGATGTCTGGGAAGGTAAAGAGACAGATGGAAGAGCTCGCTCACGATATGGATTATCTGGAGCTTGGCGCGACTGACAACTATGAGAGACTCCTGTCCGAATGCCTCATATTCCCTGTATTCAAATAAAAGAGGAAACAAAATGACAACAGCTAATGAAAGATTGATAAAGATCCTTTCGGGTATGAAGGCTGACAGACCTGCATGCATATGCCCGGGCGGAATGATGAATATGGTCACAAAGGCTCTGCAGGATGTCTGCGGAGTATATCTGCCTGAAGCACACACGGATGCAAGAATGATGGCAGACCTCGCAAAGGCCATATATGATAACGACTGCTTTGAGAACTACGGAGTGCCGTTCTGCATGACAGTCGAAGCTGAGGCTCTCGGCGCCACCTGCACAATGGGCACGCAGCTTTTTGAGCCTCATGTCACGGGCTATGCCATCGACACGGTAGAGGACTATAAAAAGCTCAAGCCGATGGACCTGGAAGCCGGCAGGGCAAAGGTCACACTAGACGCGATCAGGATCCTCAAAGCCGAAACTAAGGATGTTCCTATCATCGGAAACATCGTCGGACCTGTAAGCGTGGCAAGCTCAGTTTGTGAGCCGACAAGGTACTACAAGCAGATGAGGCAGAAGAGGGAACTCACTCATGAGTACATGCAGTTCGTGACAGATGACCTCATCAGATTCGCTCTGGCAATGGTCGAGGCAGGTGCTGATGTGATAGCGCTGTCTGATCCAAGCGGAACCGGAGAGATACTCGGGCCGAAGTTCTTTGATGAATATGCTGTCACATATATTAATCAGGTGGTAGATGCAGTAAAAGAGACAGGCGCGAAGACCATAGTCCACATATGCGGACAGATGAAGTCTGTATATGAAAAGGTGGCGAAAATACACAGCGACGCATTCAGTTTTGATGCTGTCGTGTCACTTAGAGAAGCAAAAAAGAATCTGCCTGATAAGGTCATCATGGGCAATGTCAGTACATTTGCTATTGAGATGCAGGAGGAGAAGACTGTAGACAAGCTGACGAGAGCCAGCTACGCAAACGGATCTGACATTATTTCGCCTGCATGCGGACTCGGAATGGGTTCACCGCTGAGCAACGTACAGCAGGTGCTGAAGACCGTCAAGACCTTTTCCGAATAGGATATTCCTGACTTGCTTTTCCCAAAACAGGAGTTTTCAGAAAAAAGTTACAAATCGGGAATGAATAAATGTGATGATTTATTAAAAAAAGAAGGAGTAAACAAGGAAGTCGTTATTCCTGACGATGTGACCAGTATCAGAGAGCTGGCTTTTTCTGGTTCGGATGAGCTTGAGAGACTGTCCGTCCCTGATTCCGTGAAAGAAATAGGCAACTATGCTTTCATGAATTGCTATGCGCTCAGAGAAATACGTATGCCGGAAAGTGTTGATCGCATCGGAGCGGGGCTCTTCCAGAACTGCTGGCAGCTCAGAAGTGTAAGGATGCCGGAAGGTACACTGACGCTCGGCACGGATATGTTCGAGAACTGCCATGCCCTTGCGGAGATATGGCTGCCGCTATCACTTAGAGATGCGGCAAGAACATCCCTCAGCGGATGCCGCAGCCTCAAGGCAATACATATAAGTCCACAGCAGATAGAGATACTTCCTCCGTCAGCGAGATATACCGCTGTGCTCACATTTATGGAAGAGCATGCATCAGATGAACCATCGGCTGAAGATGTAGCCGTAATCGAAGGTTATGTATGTGAGAGACAGAAATCATTCCTTGATCTTGCTATTAACAGAAGAAGTACCGAGGCTGTCAGATATATGGTCTCACGCGGGCTGGCCGATGAAGAGGCTCTGAGAGAATACCTCAACAGATCTGCAGCCTCAGGCAGAGTGGAGATAACCGCTATTCTGCTGGACAGCCTGAAGGATATAGGAGCGAACACCGGACTTAGTGAAGATCCGTTTCAGTAAATAAGGAAGATAATAATGGGTGAAATAAGAGAATACAAATGCACATATTCAAACTCGGTCGGTATTAGTGCCGAAGTGACTTCAGGACTCGGTCTTGAGTTTCCGGATGCATACATGCACAGTGAAACAATGCAGATCCTGTCCAGGGCGATAAAGAAGCACGACGGAGCGGATTTCTGCCTGCTTCCTTTCTGCCGCACGGTTGAAGCCGAGGCGATGGGCGCCATACTGAACTATGGTGATGCCAATACGGGACCAAGAGCTAAAGACCCTATATGCGGAAGCTGTGAAGATGTTCTGGCTCTTCCGGATGTCGATGTGACTAAAGGCAGGATGGCTGAAGTGCTCGATGCCTGCGCAAAGCTCAAGGCAGAAGGGGAGACGGTCTGCCTTGAAGTAACAGGACCTTTTACCATGCTGAACGCTCTGATGGAGCCAAGAAAGGTCTTCAAGGCTTACAGAAAAGATCATGACGGCATGGTAAAAGTATTCGAAAAGCTTGGGAATTCGCTGCTTGCATATATTGAGGCAGGTAAGAAAGCAGGAGTGGATGTTTTTATCTTTTCAGACTCTGCCGGAGCTCCGGAACTCCTCGGACCTAAATTCATGACTCAGGCGGTAGAGGACTTCTATCATCCGTTCCTGAAAAAAGTTGAGGAGTTTATGGATGACAGCTGCATATTCCTCCTTTGCCCAAAATTCACCTTTGCGGTGATAGATACGGGATTCGGTGAGTTCAGGGAACATGAGCTTGAACCGGGGATCGACTTCCTTGAAGCCATGCTTCAGATGAGGGGCAGGGTAAAGATCGGCGGTCAGGTCTGTATCAAGAATATAGGCGTGAAACTTGCAAATGGAAAATTCAGGGAAATCGTACTCAAATAAACGATCCGGGCCATGCAAAAGGAGAACAGTTTGGATCTGTCGGCATATAAAAAGAAGATTCTTATAGCATGTTCGATGATCGAAGACGAGATAAATGCCGCCTTCGATCATTTTGAAATACACGACAT
>JBGUVT010000243.1:0-2190 GCA_045220485.1 Anaerovoracaceae bacterium
AGTATTTTTAATAATCCAGTACGGCAAGTATGATTTTGCCGCCGCACACTACATAAAAGTTCGGGTAAATGTCGGAACGGTCCACCACTCAAACCGTTGAAATTTCAACGGTTTTTTAAGTTTTTGAAGTGGTTAACAATGATTGGATGTGGTTGGATGAAACCTCGTACGCACGACGCCCCCAAAGCGTTGAAAATTCAATGTTTTGAGGGCGTCTGTAGTTTAGCATTGGTTGGATGACCTAGGCCAGTGATGCTGAAATTGCTCGGTATCTCTCCGCGTCAGTAGTAACGTCGTAGCAATACGAGTTATATGTCGTTTTGAGGTCTTTGTGCCCAAGCTGTGCCTGAATGATCAAATCATTGACACCATCAGCATGCATCTTGGATGCGCAGGTCTTCCTTGTCTTATGCAGACTCCTTCTTGGTATACCGAGCTCATCACAGTAATTGTTGATGGTCTTGCCGAGAGCAGAATACAGACTGCCGTATTTTTCATTGACAGTGAATATGCATCCGTCTGTCGGCATTTCCAGCCTTATCCGTTCCTGCCGGATCTTTTCGATTATCTCCAGGGCAGGAGGGACAACATCCACGGTCCTCCAGCCTTCGATGTCCTTAAGGCGTCCCGTAAGGCTTTTCGTACCGTGACTGTATGAGTCGGTAAGAATCAGGCGATTCCCGTCAAGATCATCAAATCTGAGTGCAACGAGTTCGCCTCTTCTGAGAGGAACGTATAGCAGGAATGCGATCGCCAGTGAAGTAAATTTCTGGACATAATCTCTGCGCTTTTCATATTGCTCCATCGCATACTTTATAAGCAGCTGTCTCTCGTCCTCCATAAAGACCTGAGTTATTGTGGGTCCTTTAATTTCGGGCTTGAGGATGCGCTTCTTCTGTATGCGAATCTTATCGAAAGGGTTGCTGTCGATAATTTCGAGCTCTACCGCATAATCCAATATCTGTCTTGCAATACAGGTAAAAGATATGTACTGGTGGTTGTTCATTTTCTTTGAACGAACGACACTGAGCAACCATCGCTCCAGTTCAGTCTTGGTGATAGACACGATAGGCTTTTTCACAATGGATGCATTTTTATATAATGCATTCCATGTGCAGCGGTATCTCTTGATCGAAGACTCTGAGACGAAGAGGCTTTTATATTCGGCCCACTCGTCATACAGAGACTCCATGGTAGCGCTTTGCTTCGCAAGCTCCTCATCCTCTGCAAAATACTTGTCATAGAGAAAATCTTCAAGATCTTCTCTGGATTCTCTGGATATCTGTTTACGTTTGCCGGATTCCTCATCCGTTATATATGTTTTCCAGCGCCCGTCCGCAGATTGCCAGATACTGTGCTCATGATGACTGAGCACGTACTGCAGGTGCTTTTTTCTCATAATGAGTCGCACGCCATCTTCGTTCAATATACCTTCTTCGTATATCGTTGACAAGATATCATCTGCGCTGTAAAGGTCCTGAAGCCGGATTTCTTCGTGAGGCGTCCTATTATTCATAAGATCGCCTCCTTATTGGCGCGTGGTATGGTAAATATTTATATAATCTGTAGCAGAACTGTACCAAGAAATAGCGAAGGATCGCCGGACTGTTATGGTGCATTTGTAACAAGCAATCCTCTGGAAATCTTGCTTCTTGGTCAAGTCCTGTAATAAGTTCGGCATGCATCTTGTGACAGAAGTGAAACAGCCAGTTATTACTTCTCATCATCTGTGCTGCCGTCTTCTTTATTCAACTTCCGAAGCATCGAGGTAGTCATCACACTTGTCGGCACCGTGAAGTCTTTCGTTCCCCACAACTGCCATCTTGTAGAAAACCTGTAAAGACTCTTAGTCCTTGTGCTGAATCCGCTCTGTACACAGTCTATAAGGCCATGCTCTATGAGAGCCGCCATATCCCTGTAGAACTGCCCGGAATTGGAGTACAGACCATATAATCCATCCTTATGCCACTTCGCCTTGTTGAACGTAAAATACGCCGGATCTTCCCGTACATATGCAGGGAATCTATCGAGGTCATGCCGGTTCTTTCCGTATAACTCTGATTTGCAGTAAACATACAACCTGAACTGGCTGGCCGTGAGATCCTTGCATACCGGGTGCAGCAACATGCTGCGGTAGATATTGGCCGATGTGTCGCCTACTCCTTTCGCCGACTCAATATCTTTCGGAAT
>JBGUVT010000244.1:0-6200 GCA_045220485.1 Anaerovoracaceae bacterium
GCTTATAGGTTCACGGACGATGTCTCCTCCCTCGTCCAGTACCATTCCGAACCGCATGCCTTGTTCCTGCAGCCACGAAGCCACTGCCTGAGCGCCGGTCCCGAATGTCTCTTCGGTACAGTCAGCCTCGAACCAGATATCTGCCGCCGGCACGAAGCCTTCCGAAATGAGCTCATTTGCAGCTTCAAACATGGCCCAGAGTCCGGCCTTGTCGTCCAGCGTTCCTCTGCCCCACATTTTACCGTCAGCAATCTCAGCTGCGAACGGAGGATATTTCCAGTCCTCCGCTCTTGCAGGAACTACATCGTAATGGTTCATGAAGAGAACTGGCATCCTGGTATGATCGCTTCCCTTCCACTTCAGCAGCAGCGCACCGTCAAACTCTCTCAGCTCGCACTTTTCCTTCAAAGCCGGGAAAACCTCCCAGAGCAGTTCGCGGAACTCAGCAAAGTTCTCCGGGCTGCTGCCGCAGTCAGGATCAGACACTGTTTCTATTCTGATCATCTTCTGCAGATGTTCAATGTATTTTTCCTGTCTCTCTTTATCCATAACACCCTCTGGTTTATTCCGGATCATATGGGAATATTACTTCTTCTCCTTCAGCAGGTCGCGGATCTCTGTAAGAAGTTCGATGTCAGCAGGAACCGGTTCAGGCTCTGCAGGAGCTTCTTCCTCTTCCTTGACAACAGCGGCCTTTGCCTTGTTGAGTGCCTTGATGATCATGAACAGCACCCATGCGATCAGCAGGAAGTCGATGATTGCCTGAAGGAAAGCCCCATAGCCGATAGCTGCGTTTCCTACCATGATCGACATGTCTGCTACGCTCTTGCCGCCGCTGATAGCTCCGATGATAGGCATGAGGATCGATTCAACGAGTGCTGTCACGATTGCTGTGAAAGCTCCGCCGATGATGATGCCTACTGCCATGTCCATTACGTTACCTTTGCTGATAAATTCCTTAAATTCCTTGATCATTTCTTTCTCCTTCTCTTTCGGGCACACAGCCCTTATTTATATAAATTTAAAAATTTATAACATTATGATTATACTACAAATTCTCTCAGCGTTCCCCGGTTATCAGTCAATAATCTTTACAGATTCGATCACAGGCTGATCCTCAGCTGCCATAGTCCCGTTTTCATCAAGCGGTACAGCGTCTGCCGCGATCTTATCAACAACATCCTGGCCGTCAGTAACGTGTCCAAATGCAGCGTACATTCCGTCCAGGTGCGGTGCATCCGCTACCATGATGAAGAACTGGGAACTCGCGCTGTTTGGATCCTGTGCTCTTGCCATGGATATCACACCCTTCGTGTGTGCGATGTTGTTTGTATACCCGTTCGCTTCGAACTCACCCGGGATATTCTTTCCTGATCCGCCGGTTCCGTCACCGTTCGGATCTCCGCCCTGGATCATGAATCCGTCGATGATACGGTGGAATGTAAGTCCATCATAGAAGCCTGCATTTGCAAGATCCATAAAGTTCTGTACTGTAATAGGGGCTGTATCTCCATCGAGTTCGACTGATACAGTGCCATAGTCACGGATCTCTATCTTAGCATGATGGATGCCGATAGGGTCTGCTGTTTCAACTGCCGGTGTCTCAGCCTCTGAAGCATCAGGGGCTTCGACCGTTTCGCTGCTTCCTCCGCCGCAGCCCGCCAGCATTAACAGTGACAGCGTCATAAGCGCCACCAGAATGTTTCTGATATGTTTTTTCATTGCTTTATATCCTTTCAGTTTATCTTGCCTTGATGATAAAAATAACACCGCTTCATTAACAAATCAATCGCTTCGCCTCAGGTGAGCCCGTATCTCTTCTTCGATACGTGATAGTTCTGACAGAAATTCGCGGGAAGAAATCCTGAGTGCTCCGTGTGTGAATGCATCCTGCTGCACAAGGCTGTCCGATGACACCACGTATATCTGACGGTCAGTAACCATCGAAGTCATGATGCCCATGCGTATGTCCGCAGACTCATTCTCTGCAGTGAATACCACTTTTACTCCGTTCCGGCCCTCTTCACGCACCTCTCCCAGCGGAACGTTGTACGCATCGAATACGACAATTACTTCAAACCCGGTATAACCGGCATAGTTGCTTATCCTATCAAGGAGCTGGTCTCTTGCCGATCCTGCGTCACGCTTGAAAAGGTCTTTCAGATACTCATCCGCGAATATTATGTTGTATCCGTCTATCAATATCATGACAGGCTTTTCTTCGCGCTTTACGGTCTTATGTTCGCGGCGCGCCTTTATCTCCTGATTGCGGGCTTCATTCCTTGCCGCCGCCTCCTCAGAGAGTTCGGGCTTTCTTCTGTAATCTTTCTCAGTCGCTTCCCTGTACCGGGTCTTTTTTGAAGTCCCGTAGGTCCGTTCAAAGATGTTTTTAAGCTCTTTTTCGGCAGCGATCCTTCTCTTTGCCGCTTCCTTTGCATCGATGCTTCCGGTTCCGGCAGTATTCAGCCGCGGGGTTTGTGTATAAGCCGGGGACTCTGCACTGCGCTTCAGAACGCTTCCGATATGCATGTGAGAGGCGACTTCATCCCACTTGACTATGTCACTTCCGCTGTGGTTCACGAATACGGAATCTGCAGGATTCTCAACGTCTCTTTCCGGGTCATATCCCCTTTCTTCAATGACTGCTGAAGCATTGTGGCATTCTTCATAACCACATGGAGTAACGGACAGTCTTCCTGCTCCGGATGTGTACCCGCTCAGTATCAGCTGATATTCCGAGATCTCAGACGCCGGGACCCGGCCTTTGATCTTTGCTGTATCCTCAGCCTGCTCAAGCATATCCTGGCTTCCGCCCATCTGCCTGATATCGGTCATGGCACGGCCTACGCTGCGTGCCGGAAGTTCTATTTCGTACTCACACCATGGCTCAAGCAGCACAGCCTTTCCTTCTGCCCTTGCCTGCATCAGGGCGTTCCTTACGGCCCTGTATGTAGCCTCACGGAAGTCTCCTCCTACGGTATGTTTCTCGTGGGCTCTTCCTGCCGCAAGAGTGATGCGCACATCAGTAATCGGAGCCCCTGTCAGCACTCCCGCATGCTCCTTTTCGTACAGATGTGTCATTATGAGCCTCTGCCAGTTGAGAGCAAGCTCATCCTCCGGCACCGCGCTGGTTATTACCAGTCCGCTTCCGCGCTCACCCGGTTCAATTATGAGATGCACCTCGGCGTAATGCCTCAGAGGCTCGAAGTGCCCTACGCCTTCATATTTACCGGCTACGGTCTCAAGGTAGAGCACGCTTCCGGTTCCGAAGCTTACATCATAGCCGAATCTATCCTTTATTACAGTCTGCAGGACTTCGAGCTGCACCTGTCCCATTAACCTTATATTTATACTTCCGTCAGAATCCCTTGATACGTTCAGCATCGGATCTTCTTCCTCAAGCAGCCGTAGGTCTTTCATCAGGAGATACGGATCCATTCCGTCAGGACCTTTTACAGAGTAAATCATGAAAGGCTTTATCGATGATCCGTTCAGCGGCGGTTCGGCTCCAAGTCCGTCCCCCGGAAGGGCTTGCGTCAGCCCCGTCACGGCGCAGACCGTGCCGGCAGCAGCTGTGTCCGCAGAAATGCTTCTGCTGCCGGAGAACAGCATTATCCTGTTTATCTTCTCTTCTCCGTCTGCATCTCCCGACGCGCTGTTTATCCTTACCTTGTCTTTTACTTTAAGCTCTCCGCCTGTGACCTTTATGAAGCACAGCCTCTCCCCTTCATCCGAAGCGGCGGTCTTGAACACCTTTGCAGCAAACTCATCTCCACGCCCGGGCTCTGCTGTATATCTGCCAAGTACTTCCAGCAGCTGCTCCACACCTTCCATTTTCAGCGCAGATCCGAAAATGCATGGGATTATCTCCCCTCTGACTACCGAAGCAATGATCTCATCATCGGATATCTCGTTTCCGTCAAGCACTGTCTCCGCAAGCTCCGGTGAATAAAGCGTCACGGCATCTGTGAATTCTTCTGTCCTTTCAGTCGCTCCGCTGAAATCCACAAGACCGGCATTCAGGTCCTCTGCCAGCTCTTTCAGGATATCCTCCTTCTTTCTTACGGCGATATCCATCTTATTAACGAATACAAATGCAGGGATATTCCGTTCTTTAAGCAGACGGTAAAGAGTCTTTGTATGCGCCTGCACACCCTCGGAGCCGCTTATGACAAGGAGCGCGTAATCAAGCACTGAAAGCGAACGCTCCATCTCTGCTGCAAAATCGACATGACCCGGAGTATCTATGAGTGTAACCTCAGTGTCTGCGTCACCGGCGCCTTTGATATTAAAGCGCGCCTGCCTTGAAAAAATCGTTATTCCGCGGTTTCTTTCGATAGGGTCATCATCAAGGAACGCATCACCATGGTCTACCCTGCCCGGCTTTCTTATTTCTCCGGTAAGGTAAAGCAAAGCTTCCGACAAGGTAGTCTTGCCGGCATCTACATGTGCGAGTATTCCCAGTGTGATTTTTTTTGCAACCATACTATCGTTACCGTCTTGTTTTATTTGATTGAAAAATACGTGTGTGGTATAAGTCTATCAAAAGATAATTATATATTTGAGAGCGAGGCAATCAAGTGAAAATCATCGTAATCGGTGCCGGAAAAGTCGGCGGCATACTTATTGAGCAGCTGGCACAGGAAGGTCATCAGATAGTCGCAATAGAACGAAATGAGAAAAAGCTCATCGAACTGCAGAACAGTATGGATATCCTTTGTCTGTCCGGGAGCGGAACCGACAGGAACATGCTGATTGAAGCAGGTGCCGGAACCGCCGATCTGGTCATTGCAGCAACAGACAGCGACGAAGTTAACATGATTTGCTGCCTTCTGGCAAGAAAGCTCGGCGCTCATCATACCATAGCCCGTGTCCGCAAGCCTGAGCTTGCTGATGAGATCGATATGTTCTCTGAAGACATGGGACTTTCAATGACAATCAACCCGGAGCTCTATGCAGCACAGGAAATATTCTCCGTGCTTCGCTTCCCGGGCCTTATGTCCGTGGAGCCGTTCAGGCACGGTCTGTTTGAGATCGTAGAATTCCGTCTGGCGAAGGATGGTCCTGTTACCTCTATGACATTGCAGGAGCTTGCCGTTAAATACAACTCAAAAGCTCTGGTATGCGCGATCAGAAGGAACGGCAGCACATTCATCCCCGACGGCAGTACAACGCTTCTGAAAGGCGATGTCATCAGTTTCGCGGCCGAACCGAAGGAGGCAGAGCACTTCCTTAAGCTCTGCGGTATCATCAGCCGCATGCCGAGACATATCTTAATAATCGGTGCCGGTATGATCGCATACTATCTCATACGCATGATGCACGGTATAGGCATGAAGCCTGTAGTTATTGATAACGATCCTGCCAGGGCCGAATATTTCAACCAGTCCGCCCCTGATGTTCTGGTACTGAATGCCGACGGAACAAACCGTGATGTCCTTGAAGAGGAAGGTCTGGATGAGGCAGACGCGTTTATCAGCCTCACCGGAACAGACGAGGTCAATATACTGATGGGAATGTATGCACAGCGCGAAGGAGTTCCTAAAGTCGTAACGAAGATATCAAAGAACAGCATGCTTGATCTGATAGATTCGGATCAGGTTGGCAGCATCGTATGCCCGCGCGACATAGTGTCGAGCCGTGTCATAAGCTATGTTCGTGCTGCTGAAAGCGCAGGAAGCAGTAATGTTGAGACCGTGTACCGTATATCTGAACGCTCTGCCGAAGCGCTCGAATTCATAGTGAGGGAAAAGCACGATGATCTGACAGGCATCCCTCTCAAAGATCTCAAGTTCAAAGATGGCATACTGATATGCGGCATTCTTCGCAACCGGTCTGTAGTCATACCTCGAGGCAATGATACGATCGAGCAGGGAGACCATGTAATCATAGCAACAACATTAAAGCAGCTGACGGATCTTTCAATGATCCTTCAATAATTCATGAAAACAAAGGTAGTATTACATACAGTAGGACAAATATTATTAATTGAAGCAGGCCTGCTTATCATACCTGTGATCGTGGGCCTTATTTATCATGAGCAGGTGTCAGTCCGCGCGTTCCTGATCACAATAGCTATTACTGCTGCTGCAGGCGCGCTTCTCAGGCTGATCAGACCGGGCAAGAGCAGCATCTACGCGCGTCAAGGCTTTGCCATCACAGGCCTTTCGTGGATCGCGCTCAGTTTCTTTGGCTGTCTT
>JBGUVT010000245.1:0-22049 GCA_045220485.1 Anaerovoracaceae bacterium
TAGAACTTGCAGCCGCCCTCAACGATCTGCTTAGCATGCTCCATGTGAACGTCGTTCTGCATAGCGCATGGGATGAACATATCGATCTTGCAGCCTGTATCCTGGAATACGCCCCAAGGCTTCTTTCCAGCGAAGAACTTAGCGTTAGGGAACTTCTCTGCGTATGGAGCGCAGATGTTCTTTCCGGATCCTCTGAGCTCGAGGAGGTAGTCAACCTTCTCCTGAGTTGTGATTCCGTCTGGATCATAGATGTATCCGTCTGGTCCGGAGATTGTTACGCACTTAGCGCCGAGCTCCCAAAGCTTCCATGCTGTACCCCAAGCAACGTTACCGAAACCGGAGATAGCAACATTCTTGCCCTTGAAGTCTTCGCCGTTAGCCTTCAGCATTTCCTCAGCGTACCATACGATACCAAATCCGGTAGCCTCAGCTCTTCCGAGGAGTCCGCCGTAAGGGATTCCCTTACCTGTGAGAACGCCTTCATATCTGTCAACGATTCTCTTGTACTGTCCGAAGAGATATCCGATCTCTCTAGCGCCTACGCCGAGGTCGCCAGCAGGAACGTCTGTGTTAGCACCGATGTGTCTGTAGAGCTCTGTCATGAAAGCCTGGCAGAATCTCATAACTTCAGCATCGCTCTTTCCGTTAGGATCGAAGTCGGAGCCGCCCTTGCCGCCGCCGATTGGGAGTCCTGTCAGGGAGTTCTTGAAGATCTGCTCGAATCCGAGGAACTTGATGATTCCAGGATATACGTTTGGAGCAAATCTCAGGCCGCCCTTGTAAGGTCCGATTGCGCTGTTGAACTGATATCTGTAGCCCTTGTTAACCTGAACTTTGCCATTGTCGTCAACCCATACTACTCTGAAGGTAACTCCTCTTTCAGGCTCAACGAGTCTTTCAAGAAGTGCAGCTTCTTCATACTTTGGGTTAGCATCCATTACAGGAGCCAGGGAAGTCAGTACTTCTTCTACAGTCTGGTGGAATTCTACTTCACCAGGGTTGTTCTTCTTGCACTGCTCGATGACTCTTTCTACATAATTTGCCATGGGTATCACTCTCCTTATAAAACACTTAAAAAGTTGGCATGGGCATAATAAGCCCTATGACTAAATTTTAACACTACGGTTTAAAAAGTCAACATCAAACAGCTTTGTGAATTCACTAAAACTGTCAAGTAATTACCTCAGGCGCTACTGAGCCTGACGGGTGATTTTTACCCGCCCGTTCTGTGATTATTGCCGACAAAAATGATATAATTATTTATCTATGCGCAAGACATTAAACAGTGAACAGAATAAAGCCGTGAGGCAGCTGGATGGCCCTGTTCTGATACTCGCGGGAGCGGGTTCGGGCAAGACGGCAACCATGACTCACCGTATGGCATATATGATAGAGCAGGGCATCGACCCTCGAAGCATCCTTGCAGTAACCTTTACAAACAAGGCTGCAGGAGAGATGAGAAGCCGCGTGGAAGAGCTGGTCGGAGAGGTATACGGCATGTGGATCATGACATTCCATGCCATGTGTCTTCGCATGCTCAGATACTCTCCTGAAAGGCTCGGATACAAGGCCGGTTTCACGGTATATGATGAAACAGACAAAAAAACTCTGGTCAAGAGGATATGCAAAGAGCTGAACATAGACGATAAGGTGTCTTCGCCTTCTATGATTATAGCGGTCATCAGCAAGTGCAAGGAAAATGAGGAAGGCCCTGAAGAATTTCTGGCATCTGCAAAAGGTCTGCTTTATGAAAAGCATATATACGATGTGTATAAGCGCTATCAGGAAGAGCTGATGAATGCAAATGCAATGGATTTTGACGATCTTCTCTGGAACGGAGTAAAGCTTCTGGAGCAGAATCCGGATATCCTCGCGTATTACTCGAACCGTTTCAGATACATAATGGTAGACGAGTATCAGGACACCAATTACCTGCAGTACAAGCTTATAAAAATGCTTGCTTCAGCTCATGGCAACCTGTGCGTTGTCGGGGATGATGACCAGTGTATTTATCAGTGGCGCGGGGCGGATATCCGCAACATACTTGACTTCGAGAATGATTTCAGAGATGTTCTCACAATAAGGCTCGAGCAGAACTACAGATCAGATGGAAACATTCTGAAGCTCGCAAATTCAGTAATAAAGAATAACAGGGAGAGAAAGGCAAAGGCTCTCTGGACTGACAGAAAAGACGGAGAGAAGATCACATATAAAAGGCTCGAAGACGAAAAACAGGAGGCCTGGTGGATAGGGTCAGAGATCGAAAGGCTCAGGGAAACCGAAGGATACAGCTATAAGGACTTTGCGATCCTTTACCGCAAGAATGCACAGTCAAGAAGCTTCGAAGAGAAATTCAGCTTCCGCGGCATACCCTACAGGGTGCTTGCGGGACTCCGGTATTATGACCGCAAAGAAATAAAGGACGTCATGGCTTATCTGCGGCTGATCGAGAATCCGGGCGACAATGTGTCGATGATGAGGGTAATAAACGAGCCGAAGCGCGGCATCGGCGGCAAGACTCTGGCCGGCATAGAAGAATATGCTAAAGCATATAATATGTCCATGTTCGAAGCACTCTGCGAAAAGGAGCTGCTTGCGACATTCGGCCCAAAGCTCAGGGCATCTGTAGAAGCATTCACAGATATGCTGTCAGACATCCGTCAGGAGCAGGATAACCTCACTCTTACCGACCTCTATGATAATGTGCTCAACCGTTCCGGATACCTTAAGGCACTCGAGGACGCAGGCACAGTAGAGGCGGAAAGCCGAATCGAAAACATCATGGAATTCAAATCCGTAATTGCTGAGTTCGAGAAAGGACTTGTGGACGGAAGCGCGCAGGCCCTGCGCGATGAGATGAGAGCAGAAAGGCTCGCACTCATGGGTAAAGATATAGACGCTGATGAGCAGACTGAACTTTCAGCATTCCTTGAGCAGATCACACTGATGGCGGATATAGACAATCACGACGAGGATGAAGACGCTGTTGTACTCATGACACTGCATTCCGCCAAGGGACTGGAATTTCCTGTCGTATTCATGCCGGGCATGGAGAACGGTATGTTCCCGGGACTCGGGGCTTTCGATGAGGATCACGGCATGGAAGAGGAGAGAAGGCTCTGCTACGTGGGCATAACCCGCGCAATGAAGAAGCTCTACCTCACCGGAGCCCAGGTGCGCACGGTATACGGACGCACGGATTTCCAGGTGGAGTCGAAGTTTCTTGACGAGATGGACAGGGAGTGCATGGACGGCGACGTGCTGGTGAACGATAAGGTAAAGACCGGTACGGGCTTAAGGGGTGAGGGTTCATACCTCGGAGACTATTACTTTGGAGGCCGTTCTTACGGAACAGCAGACGGATATGCAGGGGAACCTGCTTCAAGGCCTTTTGACAGCCTGTCAGCAGCCAGAAGACAGACAGCGAATAAAGCAAAAATTCAGCAGGAATTCGCGAACGGGGATATCGTAAGGCATCCTAAGTTCGGTGAAGGCATGGTGATAGAGCAGGACGAAAAGACCATGACGGTAATGTTCGACGATTTCGGACAGAAGAAGCTCGGTAAGGGTTACGTCAAGATGGAGAAAGTGGAATGACAATCGAGGAAAAGAAAAACCGAATCGATTTCCTGACAGAGAAGCTCAATGAAGCTTCGAGGGCTTATTATACAGACGGCGCAGAGATCATCACAAATTACGAGTATGATGCGATGTACGATGAGCTTCTTGCACTTGAAGACGAAACCGGCTACATCCGCGATGACAGTCCGTCAATCAACGTCGGCTATGATACCGCGGCGGGGCTGCCCAAAATTGTACATGAGGTCAAGATGCTCTCTCTCAACAAGACCAAAGACAGGGACGAGCTGAGAGCATGGCTTGGTGATAAGGAAGGCCTGCTTTCATGGAAGCTGGACGGCCTTACTGTTGGACTTACTTATGAAAACGGCAGACTTGTCCAGGGCGTTACCAGAGGAAACGGTGTAGAAGGTGAGCTGATCACGGCCAATGTGCTTGCGTGCCGTAATGTACCGAAAACCATCCCGCATAATGGCCGGGTGATGGTACGCGGGGAAGCCGTGATCAGATACTCAGATTTTGAGAAGATCAATGAGGCTATAGAGGATGCCGATGCTAAGTACAAGAATCCGAGAAACCTCTGCAGCGGCAGCATCCGCCAGCTTGATCCGAAGGTCACTGCGGAAAGAAGCGTAAATTTCTATGCTTTCAGTCTGACTCTCTCCGAGGGCTTCGAAACATCCAGCCGCAGGGAGAAGATGGAGTGGCTTAAGACACAGGGATTTGAGACTGTCGATTATGTGATGGTCAACAGGGACAACCTGTTTGATGTAATAGATAAATACGAAGAAGCTATAAAGAATTTCGACATACCGTCTGACGGACTTGTACTGACCCTGGAGGACGCGGATTACGCATCGACTCTGGGAGAGACGGCGAAGTATCCGAAGGATTCGATCGCATTCAAGTGGCGTGACCAGCAGGCTGAAACAGTGCTCCGGGAAATAGAGTGGAGCCCTTCAAGAACAGGACTTCTCAATCCGGTGGCCATATTTGATCCGGTGGAGCTCGAAGGAACTACCGTTTCACGTGCTTCTGTGCACAACCTCAACATAATGGAAGATCTCGAGCTTGGGATCGGCGATACAATACAGGTGTATAAGGCCAATATGATCATCCCGCAGCTTGCCGGAAACCTCACAAGGAGCGGCAATATAACGATACCGGATACATGCCCGGTATGCGGCGGCAGCACTCTTGTTAAGGATGAAGAAGGTACCAGGACTCTTATCTGTACGAATCCGGACTGTCTGGCCAAGCACGTTAAAAGGTTCGAGCACTTCGTATCTAGAGACGCAATGAATATTGAAGGCCTGTCTGAGTCCGGCCTGCTAAAGCTGATAGGTATCGGTGCTTTGAGCAGGTTCGCGGATTTGTTCAGGCTCGAAGAGCACAAAAGTGCTATTATTAGCATGGAGGGCTTTGGGACCAGGTCATATGACAATCTTATCGAGTCGGCTAAAAAGGCCTCGCATACTACAGCGGCAAGGCTGCTGTATGGTCTGGGTGTTCCGGGCATCGGTGTTGCTACATCGAACCTTATTTCGCGTTCCTGCCGCAATAAGTGGAGCGAGATAGAAAGCCTTGACGAAGAAACACTTAGAAGCATCGACAAGGTCGGGCCTGTCATGGCAGGTGATTATGTGCGTTTCTTCGCAGATGAAGACAACAAGGCGGAGATAGCTGACCTCCTGGGTGTGCTGACTATTGATGAGAGCTATGAAGCGGCCGGCACAAGCCTTGAAGGAAAGACATTCGTAATAACCGGAAGCCTTGAGCATTACGCTAACCGCAAGGATCTCAAGGCTGAGATAGAAGCCGAGGGCGGAAAAGTCGCAGGCTCGGTGTCCTCAAAGACAGATTATCTTATAACCAACGATCCGAATTCCGGTTCCTCCAAAAACAGGACCGCGCGTGAACTCGGAGTGGCGATAATCACCGAAGAGGACATAATAAATATGCTGAAGTAAAAAGTTAAGCCGGGAAAGGAGGACGGACCAATGGAGAATGTAAACATGGTTCCAGACATGGATCAGGCATACGAGGATTCCTTTTACAAAATAATCGAACTCCTCGAGACAAAGAAATACTTCCATGCCCGAGACGAACTCCTTAAACATAATGAAGTCGAGATAGCTGAAATGCTGGTAGACATAAGGAGAGAATTCGACCTCAAGACAATGGTCGTTCTCTTTAGGGCGCTCCCGAAAGATATAAGCGTCGATGTGTTTGCTGAGCTGAGCGTCGAGGATCAGGTAGATATCATCAACATCATAACCGATCCCGAAATCAGATATATACTTGACGAGCTCGACTTCGATGATATGATCGACGTTCTTGAAGAGCTGCCGTCCAACATAGTAGACAAGATTCTCGACAAGACCCCAAAGAGCGAAAGGCGCCTTATCAACACCTTCCTGAAGTATAAGGAAGACAGCGCCGGCGCCCTGATGACGCCGGAGTATATCAACCTCAAAAAGGATGCCACGGTAAGGGAGGCGCTTGATCATATCAAGGATGTAGGCCTCGATTCTGAGACGATATATACATGCTATGTGGTAGACAGCGGGCGCAAGCTTATCGGTGTAGTATCACTCAAGTCTCTGGTAATATCGCCGGATACCATGAAAGTGTCCGATTTAATGCATGACGACCCGGTGGTCGCTCACGTAGACGATGACCAGGAGGAAGTATCAGACCTGTTCACCAGGTACGGTTATCTGGCCATCCCGGTAGTAGATAATGAATTCAGACTCGTCGGTATTGTTACCGTCGACGACATCCTGGAAGTCATCGAAGAAGAGACTACCGAGGATATCGAGCGTATGGGCGGTGTCATCGACACGTCGGACAGGGAGTATCTCGACCGGTCCGTCTGGCAGCATGTCAAGGCGCGTCTGCCGTGGCTGTTTCTGCTCATGTGCTCGTACTTCGTTACGGGCGGCATACTTGCGAAATTCGAAGATGCCATGTCCGCGGTCATAGCGCTGGTTATCTACATGCCTATGCTGATGGGTACCGGCGGTAACTCAGGCTCTCAGTCGTCAACACTGGTAATCCGTGGTATGGCGACCGGTGAACTCGAACTTGGAGACTTCATTAAGGTAATGTGGAAAGAGATAAGGGTAGGTGTTATTGTCGGTATCTGCCTGAGCATTCTCAACTACTTCAGGATCGTTTATCTGGATCACAACCCGCCTATGGTAGCCATCACGGTATGCGTATCCATGATACTTATAGTTATCATCGCAAAGCTGATAGGCTCCATGCTGCCTATGGTGGCTAAACGCATCGGTATCGACCCTGCTCTGATGGCGGGACCAATGATGGCATCGATCACAGACATGATCTCACTTTGTACGTATTTCATAATGGCAGGATTGTTCCTGCACATATAATGCCGGAAACCGAATATGATGAATGCTGCTGCCCGCGGAAGAGCAGCAGCATTTTGTATAAGAACAGAAACCATGATCAAAGAAGAAGGGCAGAAACCTGGAATAGATGAACTTACGGCTCTTGCGAAAGAAGCCGGTTTTACTTATGCTGCGACGCTGGATATGGATTCACTTGAATTCATGGAAGAAGTCCGCAGCATGTGTTCTGCAGACCGCTGCAAGAGCTATGGCAAAAGCTGGAGCTGTCCGCCTGCAATAGGGAGTGTTGAAAGAGCGAAAGAACGTGCTGAAGCATATCACCGCGGAATAATAGTCCAGACTGCAGGAACCCTTGCGGACAGCTTCGATATGGACGGTACTGCGGCAATAATGAAGAGGCACAGAAAGAATTTTGATACACTGGTGCGGCAGGTGAAATATTTTTATCCGGACTGCCTGCCTATGGGAGCCGGCACATGCAGGATCTGCCGCTCGTGCACTTACCCTGACAGACCATGCAGGCATCCTGACAAAATGATTTCCTCCATGGAGGCTTACGGACTTCTGGTGAGCGACGTGGCAATAAGATCGGGGCTAAAGTATAATTATGGTGAAAACACGATGTGCTTCACATCATGTGTGCTGATTGACTGAAAGGGTGTTATACATGACAGCAAAAGAGATTTTTCTTGAATTACTTAAACCGGATGGGAAACCGGAGCGGCAGCTGGTGCAGTATGAAGCGCTTCAGATGGCTCTTGGCGATCCGATTGGCGGGTATCTGCATATGGGGAGAATGCCCGGCGCTACCATCACAGACCGCTGGGGTACAGTGATAGAGTGGCCGGCTGATGCTCCCGGGTCAATGCCTCTTGTAACTGATGAAAACAAAGTGATTAAGGATATAACCAGATGGCGTGATTATGTGCATGCACCGGAGTTTATTTCTCACAGCAGTGACCCGGAGGCCTGGGCGGCATTACGCGCTAAAACCAGAGAGCGCGCCGGTGATGAACGCCTGGTGGCAGGCTTCATGGCTACGGGCATCTTTGAGCAGTGCCATTTTCTGATGCCGTTCAAAGATGTGCTGACAAATCTCTATGACCATCCGAAGGAAATGCATGAGCTTATAGACTATATCACTGAGTTCAGACTCACCTATGTAAAGCATCTTATAGAGAATCTGAAGCCTGATGTGATATTCTCGCATGATGACTGGGGCACAAAGGATGCTCTCTTCATGAACCCTGACATGTGGCGTGAGTTCTTCAAGGAACCGTACCGAAGATTCTATGGATACATAAGGGAGCAGGGTGTAATTGCGATACATCATGCCGATTCCTATCTTGCTCCTATTGTTGAAGACATGGCGGAGATAGGTATCCAGGTATGGCAGGGAGTTCTTCCGGAGAACGACATACCGGCACTTCAGCAAAGGCTTAAAGGCCGCATGGTGCTGATGGGAGGTATTGGAGCTGCGATCGACAGAGAGGATGCAGGCGAGGAAGAAGTGCGCAAGTACGTGCATGATGCTCTTCATGAATACTGCCCGGGCGGTCATTTTATACCATCGATAACATACGGTCTTGCCGGCACTGTGTATAAGCATGTGGATCCGTGGATCGACGATGAGATAAGAAAATACAATGAAGGGGTTCATCTTCCTAAGTATATCTCCATGTCAGCAGAGCGAAAGAACCCTGTGAAGCTTGACATCAACTGTGCAGATGCAGGCAAAGAAACCGTGAAAGCGGAAGTGAAGACTGAGTCAAAGGCCGGAAATACTATTCTTGATGAGATATCCGAAGCCCTGCAGGACGGATCGGTATCTGAAACAGTTGATGCTGTGAACGCTGCTCTGGATCAGGGCTTTGATGCTCAGACGATACTGACAGGCGGTCTGGTAAAGGGAATGAATGAGCTCGGAGAAGATTTCTCACTCGGTGAAGTCTTCGTTCCTGAGATGCTCAGAGCCGCAAACTGCATGTCTGCAGCGACTGATATCCTGAAGCCCCTGCTTGCGGCAGGAAACGGAGCCGGTGCTTCGGGCAGGGTATGCCTCGGTACTGTCAGGGGCGACCTTCATGACATAGGCAAGAATCTTGTTAAGATAATGATGGAGGGCAGCGGACTTGAGGTTATAGACCTCGGATGCGATGTATGTGCGGAAGATTTCATACAGGCAGCCATCGATAATAAGTGCAATATAATAGCATGCTCTACTCTTCTTACCACAAGCATGGGAGAGATAAAGCGCGTTGTAGAGCTTGCGAATGAGAGCGGAATACATGATGAGGTAAAGATACTGATTGGCGGAGCGCCTGTAACACAGGAGTACTGCGTACAGGTAGGCGCTGACATGTACACGCCTGATGCGGCTGCTGCTGCACGTGCAGCTGTGCAGATGATGGAGGTATAAGAATGGAATTGTATTTTCCACTGATCCTGGATGGAGCAAACGGAACCGAACTTCAGAAGCGCGGATTTGATGGCAGCATGTGTACCGAGATGTGGGTGCTGGAGCATCCTGAAGTAATGAAGAAACTGCAGGAAGAGTACATCGAAGCCGGCAGTGATGTAGTTTATGCACCGACTTTTGGGGCAAACCGTGTAAAACTTGAAGAAAACGGTATCTTCAACCAGGTAGCTGATTTCAATAAAAGACTGGTCGCCATCTCAAAGGAAGCAGCAGAGGGCAGCAAGGCGATCGTAGCTGGAGATATAGCTACAACAGGCAAGTTCCTGGCGCCTGTAGGCGATGTGTCGTTTGCAGATCTCTACGATATCTATCATGAGCAGGCTGAGGCCATGGAAGAGGCCGGAGTCGACATGTATGTGATCGAGACTATAATGACAGTGCCTGATGCCCGCGCCGCGCTGCTTGCAGTAACGGATGTAAGTCACAAGCCTGTTCTCGTTTCGTTTACATGCGATGAGTACGGCCGCACACTTACCGGATCCGATGTGAGAGCCGCCCTCGTAATAATGCAAAGTATGGGAATTGATGCTTTCGGACTCAATTGCAGCACCGGTCCTGAGGAAATGCTTGAACAGGCAAAGCGCCTGCGCGACCTTGCGGAGGTGCCTGTCGCTATTAAGCCTAACGCAGGACTTCCAAAATCTGTGAATGGAAAAACTGTATATGACTGTCCGCCGGACGAATTTGTAAAGCACATCAAGGAATTTGCCGGACTTGGAGGAGCTCTCTTTGGAGGCTGCTGCGGCACCGGCCCGGAACATATTGCGAAAATTGCGCCTGAGCTGAAAGACTTTGAACTCAGAAAGCCTGATCCTAGGTACAGAGATAAGATAGTCTGTGCTACAGAAAAGGATGTGTTCATACTCGAAACGGGCATCGAGGCAGGGGAGATCATCGAATGCGGTCCGGATCTCGAAGATCAGATAAGAAAAGCAAACAAAAGTGACGTACAGGTCATCACAATAAAGATAGCCTGCGAGCCTGACATAGATGAGTTTGAAGCGGCTCAGTATGCAATTCGTAAGCCGCTGTGTATAGTCTGCGATGACGCATCGCTTCTTGATGAAGCGCTTATGCTATATCAGGGAAGGGCTCTGTATGCAGGGAGCCTTTCCGATGAAGAACTTGTTCCGCTGGTACGCAGATACGGGCTCGTCATCTGATTGAAAAAGCGAGAGAATATGAATTCAGAAAATGAACTGCTGGTCGTGAGCTTCGGCACAACTTCAGCCGAAAGCCGTCGGCTGAATATAGAATCTGTAGAACAGGCAATACGCGAAGCTGCCGGAGAAGACTGGATTGTCAGAAGGTGTTTCACTTCACAGACCATTATAAATATCATAGCCGGGAAGGAAGACTGCAGAATCGACAACATTGCTGAGGCGCTTGAAAGAGCTGCTGCTACCGGAGTAAAGAATCTGGTCGTACAGCCTACACATCTGATGAAAGGGCTGGAGTACGACAAGCTTTGCGGTATACTTGCAGATCACGCAGAATTATTCGATAAGATTGCAACGGGTGACCCGCTCCTCACATCCGATGAAGACTTTTGCAGAGTTGCAGACGCAATTATCGAAGCTTCGGCCGAGTTCGAGGATGGCGGGACAGCCCTTGTATTCATGGGTCACGGCACTGAAGCTGCTGCAAACGGAATCTATGATAAGCTGCAGAGTGTGCTGAACTGCAAAGAAAAAGATGATTACTACATAGGTACTGTTGAAGCAGAGCCGTCTCTTGATGATGTGATCAGGGCTGTCGGTGAGGGAAGCTATAAAAGAGTGGTTCTCAGGCCGTTGATGCTTGTGGCCGGAAATCATGCAGTTAACGACATGGCTTCAGCTATTGACCCGGATTCCTGGTATTCCCGCTTTTGTGCTGAAGGATATGAGACTGTATGCATTATAGAAGGCCTGGGACAGATATCAGCTGTCCGTGACATTTATGCAGATCATGCTTATAAAGCAATAGCATCGCTGAAAAAATAAGTATAAAGTTTTTCAATAGCGAATACACCGGACTACTGCCGGTGTTACAATAATTCTGCACTGCAAAATAACTTAATTATATGAAGTGCCGGTGCCCCGTTATCAGGCGGGGAGAATAGGGAAGCGGGTGAGAATCCCGCGCGATCCCGTCACTGTGATAGAACGTATCAGTCCATTATGTCACTGGGCATTATTATGGGCCCGGGAAGGCGGACTGATATGATATGTTCTTCAGCCAGGAGACCTGCCGTTACTTAAGTACAGGAAACAGTCAGCATGCAGCCGGCAGTGCCATGGGCGATGCAGACGGTTTCCCGATCACGTGGAATTGGTCGTACAGTACAGAGGGAGCATTGCTCCCTGTTTCTGTCGTCCTTTTTGCCGTGAGTGGAAAAAGGCTTTTTTAATGAGAAAGCCGGAAAATATTCATAGTTAAAAGGAGAATGTTGACATGAAGAAAAAGTTATTGGTTTTGATGCTGGGACTGGCTATGATTCTCTCGTTCTCGCTTCTGACAGGATGCGGAAACAGTGAGGAAGCAGCACCTGAAGAAGAGGCTACTGAAGCTGCTGATCCTGCAGCAGAATGCGCTGCATTGATCGACGCTATTTACGTGCAGGAGTACACAGACGAGACCTATGCTCAGTGCGAGGCTGCAAAAGCAGCGTGGGATGCTCTGACAGATGAGCAGAAGGAGCAGGTCGAAGGCGAAGAAGCCAGCCCTGACTACTTCGGAAGAGATACCGGAGACGCTTCCAAGGACGATCCTCTTAACCAGGATGATATAGGTGAAAATGAACTCCTGGTAGTAAGTTTCGGAACATCGTTCAACGACAGCCGTGCAGAGGATATCGGCGGCATTGAGAAAGCACTGCAGGAAGCATATCCTGACTGGTCAGTCAGAAGAGCATTCACAGCTCAGATCATAATCAATCACGTATATGCACGTGACGGCGAGAAGATCGACAACGTAGATCAGGCTCTTCAGAGAGCTGTCGACAACGGTGTCAAGAACCTTGTAGTCCAGCCGACACATCTTATGCATGGTGCAGAGTATGATGAGCTCATTGCAGCACTTGAAGGCTACAAAGACAAGTTCGAGACAGTCAAAGTTGCTGAACCGCTGCTTGGTACTGTAGGCGAGGACGCAACTGTTGTCAACGCAGATAAGGAAGCAGTCGCTAAGGCCGTCGTTGCACAGGCTGTTTCTGAATCAGGATTCGATTCACTCGACGCAGCAGGTGCAGATGGTACTGCTTTCGTATTCCTGGGCCATGGTACTTCCCACGAAGCTGCCGTCACTTACGACCAGATGCAGGAGCAGATGAAGCAGCTCGGATATGGCAATGTATTCGTAGGAACTGTAGAAGGAAAGCCTGAAGACACAGCATTCCCTTCAGTTAAGAAGGCGCTTGAAGAAGCCGGATATACAAAGGTCATCCTCAGACCTCTTATGGTAGTTGCAGGCGACCACGCAAATAATGACATGGCCGGCGATGAAGAAGGATGCTGGTACTATGGATTTGTCAATGGCGGCGAATTCGAAGTTGAAGGCGCTGATGAAGCTGTAGATACAGGCGCCGGTCTCGGTGCTGACAATGTAAACTGCCAGATCGAAGGTCTCGGAAGAATCACAGACGTACAGAAACTCTATGTTGATCACACTGCTGAAGCAATGGCTCAGTAAGAAGTACGAATGAAGAATCTTAAGCTCTCAAAAATACTATTATATGCTGTGCTGGCCGCAGTCATGCTTATCACGGCAGGCTGCGGAGGTACAGAAAATGCAGCTGATCCGGGTATCGCCGACGGCACTTATGTTGCGACCTTTACGACGGATAACTCCATGTTTCATGTCAGCGAGGCAAATCAGGACAAAGGTATATTGACGGTCAAGGATGGAAAGATGACCATTCACGTAAGCCTTCAGTCAAAGAAGATAGTCAATCTTTATCCGGGATTAGCTGAGGATGCTAGGAAAGACGGCGCTGAGCTGCTTGAACCTACCACCGATAAAGTCATTTACAGTGATGGCTATGAAGACGAGGTATATGGCTTTGATATTCCGGTGCCTGCACTTGATGAGGAGTTCGACGTAGCGCTTATTGGTACTCATGGCAACTGGTACGACCACAAGGTTGTTGTATCTGACCCTGTAGAGGGAGACGACATTCAGGCAGTCATCAACGGAGACGCAGAGGGAGAAAAAAGCACAACATCTGACATTGAAGACGGTGAACATACTGTTGAGGTCACTCTCGAAGGCGGTACAGGCAAGGCTTCTATAGACAGCCCTGCAGTACTGCGCAAAAGTGGAGATGAGTATATAGCAGTCATCACCTGGAGCAGCCCTTACTACGACTATATGATAGTAGACGGGCAGAGATATGAACCGGTGAACACTGACGGAAATTCAGTATTCGAGATACCGGTCTCATCTCTTGACAGCCCACTGGAAGTGGTCGCCGACACCACGGCGATGAGCGAGCCGCATGAGATCGAATATACGATTAAGTTTGACCCGGCATCAATAAAATAATAGTTGCAATGACGCAGGGATACTGCTGCATGAAAGCAGTATCCCTGCATTCGTATATCATTTATGAAAACAAGAAAAACCTTAACAGCGATAATAACACTGCTGCTTATGTTTGTAATTAGCGGCTGCAATGGCAGCAATAGCGAAGGCAAGGCGGGCAGTTCCTGGGATGAGCACCTCACGGGATCAATGGAGCTGAAGTATGCAGATCAGTTCTATGTCGATTATTATGAGGATGGTATTTCAGTGGTTACAGTAGAGGATGGCCTCAGATACCTTGTGACAGAGGATGCAGGTAATCTGCCGGAATGGCTGCCTGAAGACGAAGTCAGCGATATGACCGTTATAACAGTGCCGGTTCATTCGGTATATAATGCTGCATCATCAGCGATGGACCTTATTGACGCTGCAGGAGGCCTTGACTCTGTAGTTATGACAAGCACCCAGGCGGGTGACTGGGGTATAGATAAGATAAAAAAGCTTGTGGAGAACGACACTATCCGCTACATCGGTAAGTACCGCGCGCCGGACTATGAAGCATTGCTAGAGGGAGATGTGGATCTCGCAATAGAGTCCACCATGATATATCACAGCCCGCAGATAAAGGAAGCTATCGAGGAGCTGGGGATCCCTGTCCTCGTGGAGAGATCCAGCTATGAATCGGATCCCCTGGGAAGGCTGGAGTGGATCAAATTATATGGACTTATTTTCGGCAGAAGCGATGAGGCCCAGGCTTTCTTTGAAGAGGCTGTGGCAAAAGTTGAAGGCGTTGACACGGATGCCGTATCGGAAGCGCCTTCAGTGGCTTTTTTCTCGGTCAACTCAAACGGCTCGGTAGTAGTGAGAAAGCCGGGAGATTACGTGACAAAGATGATAGAAACAGCCGGAGGGACGTACGCACTCGACGGCATTACAAGTGAAGAAGATAATGCGCTTTCAACCATGAACATGCAGATGGAAGCGTTCTATGATAAAGCTGTTGATGCTGATATACTCATCTATAACAGCACCATCGAAGGCGGCCTTGAAGGTATAAGCGACCTGACGACGCTTTCGGATAAATTCAAAGATTTTACGGCAGTCAAGAGCGGTAATGTGTGGTGTACCGATGCCAGCACTTTCCAGCGGACTACAGGTGCAGCTGATATGATCGTTGAAATGAATACGATCTTTGCAGGCGCCGCAGATGACAGCGGCATGGAATATTTCCACAAGCTGAAATAAAACGGCGGGAGAACTATATGAAAAGCAGCAGGGTCAAAGCGTGCTACGCTTTGCTGGGAGTATTGCTCCTTGCTCTGATAATACTGAATATACTTATTGGCAGCTCCTCCATGACGATGGGAGATGCTTTGAGGATCCTTTTTTCGCATGACACGGTATCCAAATACGGCAAGATCGTATGGGATATCCGGATGCCGAGGATACTTGCGGCAGCCCTTCTCGGAGGAGCTCTTTCAGTATCCGGATTTCTGCTTCAGACATTCTTTGCAAATCCGATTGCGGGGCCTTACATTCTCGGTATTTCATCGGGAGCGAAGCTGGTTGTAGCATGTGCCATGATATTTGCGCTGAGCCATGGCATGATGGTGCATTCCCTTGTAATGATCATCGCTGCGTTTGCAGGCTCACTGGTGGTCACCGGTGTTATTCTTCTGATCTCAGGCAAGGTAAGAAGCATGGCTGTCCTGATAGTCTGCGGGGTCATGGTCGGTTACATATGCTCGGCAATCACGGAATTTCTCGTCACATTTGCTGATGATTCCAATATAGTCAATCTGCACAACTGGTCGATGGGAAGCTTTTCGGCTGTCAGCTGGGACAACATCAGGGTGATCACTCTTGTCGTGCTGATATCCGTGATCGCGTCATTCCTGCTCTCAAAGCCTATGAATGCTTTTCAGATGGGCGAGCAGTATGCAGTCAGCGTCGGAGTCAACATCCGCTCATTCAGGATAGGCCTCATAACGCTCTCAAGCATCCTGTCAGCTACAGTCACGGCTTTTGCAGGACCGATATCGTTTGTAGGAATCGCAGTTCCGCATATCATAAGATCCATAACAGACACATCGAAGCCGGTGGTCATGATACCGCAGTGCTTCCTGGGAGGTTCAGTATTCTGCCTCTTCTGCGACCTGCTTGCAAGGAGCCTGTTTGCACCGACTGAGATGAGCATCAGCTCGATGACAGCCGTATTCGGAGCTCCGGTGGTTATAGCAATGCTTATCGGCAGAAAGAAGAGGTGACGGGCATGAGATCGGTTATCAGAACTGAACACCTCGATTCGGGGTACGGGCACAAGGTAATAGTCTCCGGCGCAGAAATAGTAGTGCAGCCAGGCGAGATAGTGACGCTGATCGGACCAAACGGCGCCGGCAAATCGACAGTCCTCAAGACGATAGCAGGGCAGCTCGAGCCGGTAGCGGGAACTATATACATAGGAGATGAGGAACGTTCCTCATACAGCCTTACGGATATTGCAAAAAAGCAGGCTGTTATGCTCACCGAGAGAAATCCTGCAGAGAAGATGACCTGCGAAGAGGTGATCTCGCTCGGAAGATATCCGTACACTGGAAGACTCGGGATCCTTTCGGAGAACGATAAAAAGATAGTCCGGGATACCATGGAACTGGTACATGTGACAGAACTGGCTGAGCGCAGTTATGATCAGATAAGTGACGGGCAGAGACAGCGGGTTCTCCTTGCCAGGGCGATATGTCAGGAACCGGAGATAATGATACTCGATGAGCCGACATCCTATCTGGACATCAGGCACAAGCTTGAGTTTCTTGACCTGCTGAGGAGCCTCACACAGGAGAAGGAGATAGGTGTCATAATGTCGATGCATGAGCTGGAGCTTGCGCATGTGATTGCAGATAAGGTGATCTGCATATCCGCTGATGGAAAAGTGGAGAAGGTGGGCAGCCCTGAAGAGGTCTTTACTGATGAGCTGATAAGCAGGCTGTACAGCCTCGGAGACGGAAGGCTCAGGGAAGTTTATTCAGGTTTTGTAAAGAGCATAGAGAAAAATGGCTAAGGTAATAATGGTGCAGGGCACGATGTCCAATGCCGGCAAGAGCCTTCTTGCAGCTGGACTGTGCCGCATATTCAGACAGGATGGATACAGAGTGGCGCCTTTCAAATCCCAGAACATGGCGCTCAACTCCTTTGCAACTAAAGAAGGCCTCGAGATGAGCCGTGCACAGGTGGTGCAGGCTGAAGCTGCCGGGACTGATCCTTTGGTATGCATGAATCCTATACTACTGAAACCGACAGATGACCAGGGCTCACAGGTTATCATAAACGGCAAATCGATAGGCAATATGAAGGCCCGCGATTATTTCAGATTCAAGACAGAGCTGATACCTGTCATCAAGGAAGCTTTCCGTAAGCTCGAGGATCAGTTCGATATAATCGTGATTGAGGGAGCGGGCTCTCCGGCTGAGATCAATCTCAAGGAGAATGACATAGTCAATATGGGGCTCGCTGAAATGGTGGACGCCCCGGTGCTTCTGGTCGGAGACATAGACAGGGGTGGCGTGTTTGCGCAACTGCTCGGCACGCTGATGCTGCTCGAAGACAACGAGAAAGAAAGAGTAAAAGGACTCATAATCAATAAATTCAGAGGCGACGCATCTCTGCTCGACAGCGGTATAGAGATGCTCGAGGAAAAGGGCGGAGTGCCTGTAGTGGGGACTGTGCCTTATATGGATATAAAAGTGGAGGATGAGGACTCGCTTTCGGACAGGCTCTCCGCAAGCCGTAGGGGGCTCGTGGATATAGCTGTGGTGAGGCTGCCGAAGATTTCCAACTTCACTGACTTTGATGTGTTTGAACAATTCCCGGACGTATCGGTAAGGTATGTCTCGGAACCGGCAGAGCTCAGTGGCGCAGACATGGTGGTGCTGCCGGGGTCAAAAAGCACAATCGCTGACCTCACGTGGCTTCGTGAAAAAGGATTCGAAAATGAGGTCATCAGTCTCAGCAGGAGCGGTGTCCCGGTCTTCGGTATCTGCGGAGGATATCAGATGCTTGGCGTTGAAGTGTCGGATCCTGATGGCGTTGAAGGCGGGGGCAACATAGAAGGGCTCGGACTGCTGCCTGTATCGACTGTACTTACGGGAAGCAAAAAAACTGAGCAGTTCAGGGGCCGCTTCTGCGATGTCGATGGCCTGCTGGCGGGGCTTTCGGGACTTGAGGCTGAAGGCTACGAGATACACATGGGACAGACATTCCCTGAAGGCTGTATGGCGCAAAGCGCATCAGACTTTACATCAAACGATACCGGCGTCTGCGAAGGAAACATTTACGGAACATATATACACGGTATTTTTGACAGAGAAGGCGTGGCTTCAGCTGTGGTGAATGCATTGGCTGAAAAGAAGGGCGTAGCTTTAAGCGACGGAGATACTTCCGGCCACAGAGAATTTAAAGAGAAGGAATACGACAGACTGGCGGCCATGCTGAGAGAGAATCTTGATATGGACTGTATCTACTCCATGCTGAGGGAGGCTGCGTTTTGATAAATATAGTACCTTATGACAGAGACACATATGACGATATCAGAGCCAGATGGGACAGCATCGCGAAACCGCTGAACAGTCTCGGCAGATTTGAGGAGATAACTGCGCGCATAGGTGCGGTACAGGGCTCGGTCGATATAGATATAAGGAAGCGGGCGGTCATAATCATGTGCGCTGATAACGGCATAGTCGCTGAAGGAGTGAGCCAGTCCGGACAGGAAGTGACACGTGCTGTCGCTGAATGGATGGGAAGGGGCGAAAGCTCTGTCTGTCAGATGGCCAAACAGGCAAGGGCAGATACTATTCCTGTCGATGTCGGCATAAATATGGAAGGCAGCCCGAAGGGTGTCATAGACCGTAAAGTGATGAAGGGCACCAGAAACTTCGCACATGAACCTGCCATGACTGAGGATGAGTGTATGCAGGCTATAGAGGCCGGGATCGATGCAGTCTGCGACTGCAGCGCCGGTGGATACAAACTGCTGGCTACCGGAGAGATGGGTATAGGTAATACGACGACAAGTTCGGCTCTTGCTGCGGCACTTCTCGGTCTGGACGCAGATACCGTAACCGGCAAGGGTGCGGGACTCAGCATCGAAGGGCTCAGGAAAAAAACGCAGGTGATCAGGGAGGCTATTGAAAAGTATGAGCCTGGCGATGAAGCCGAAAGGACAAGCCCGGAGTACGCGATGCATATGCTCTCGTGTGTCGGAGGCCTTGATATAGCGGGTCTCGCCGGAGTTTTTATCGGAGGCGCGATGAATCACATCCCCGTGATCATAGACGGCTTCATAAGCGCTGTAGCAGCTCTGATAGCTGAAAGGCTGGTGCCGGGAACACGGGACTTCATGATAGCTTCTCATATTGGGAAAGAGCCGGGAATGAAGTTTATACTCGACATACTTGGCCTGGATCCTGTCATTGACGGGATGCTCGCGCTTGGTGAGGGTACCGGAGCTGTCATGCTCATGCCTTTGCTCGACACCGTGCTGGCTCTTTATTCAAAGGGGCTCAGCTTTGCAGATACGACAGTAGAGCAGTACCATGATTTTGAAGCGGAGTCCGCGGGCGGCACTACGATCTTTATCATCGGTTCACCGGACAGCGGTAAGTCAGCCCTGGCTGAGAAGACCGTATCGGAACTGTCAGATCCTGACCACAGAATATACATTGCGACGATGATCCCGTATGGAGAAGAGGGCAGGGAGAGAGTCAGGAGACATCGCATGATGAGGGAAGGAAAGGGCTTTATCACTATTGAGGCGCCTTTCGATATCTGCGGCTCACTTAGCGACTATAACATGAACAATGGCGGCAGGCTGGCCAGCATGACCGTACTGCTTGAATGTTTGTCAAATCTCGTCGCGAACGAGCTGTTTGAAAGGCGTTCTGACAGAGATGAGATGCTGGAGAGGCTTTACGAAGATATCAGGTGGATCGCGCAGAGGGCCGGAAACCTCGTCATCGTCAGCAACCACTTTGAAATCGATGAGTCATTTGATGAGGAGACCCGTTTCTATGCAGAGACGCTCGACATGCTCAATGAAATGGTCAGCGGACTGGCCGACAAGACTATAAGGATATGAAATTAAGATGAAACTGCTGAAAGCCATAGCGATCGCATTCGCGCAATATTCAAGAATACCGATGCCGCGCTTTGAGTGGAAAGAAGATGATATGCGTTACAGCATTGCAGCTTTTCCGCTGGTCGGAGCCGTTATTGGCGCGCTGTTCTATGCGCTGTACAGAACCTGTGAGTACTTCGATCTGCCTGACACCGCAGCCGCACTTCTGCTTACTGCAGTACCCCTGATCATTACAGGTGGATTTCACGTTGACGGTTTCATGGATGTAGCAGATGCTCTGAGTTCATATAAAGCAAAAGAAGAAAAGCTAGCAATATTAAAGGATCCGCACATAGGAGCCTTCGCTGTTATAAGGCTGGCGATATGCGGACTCATATACATTGCATCGCTCATTATTGTGCTTGGGTCAGATGCAGCATCTGGGCTCATACCGGGCATCGCGGCAGGATTCATGCTTTCCAGATGCCTGAGTGCACAGTCCGTTCTGAGTTTTAAGTCTGCAAAAAAAGAGGGCATGCTCTACTATGAAGCGACGGCGGCAGCCGGCGGACGGAAGGTAAATATCGTTATAGTATCTCTGCTTGCAGCAGCTTCAGTTTTTGCCATGGGGTTCTTTGCATGGCAAGCCGGATCACTCCTGATGATTGGAGCACTGTTCAGCTTCGTCTGGTATAAACATGTGAGCTACAGGGAATTAGGAGGCATAACAGGAGATACGGCAGGATATTTTGTCGTTGTATGCGAGACTGCCATCGCTGCGGCCGCAGCCATATCCACATTAATAATCCGTTGAAACTTCACGGTAAAAGGAACAGGCATATGAAAATAATCAAATGTTACCTTATAAGACACGGCATAACGGAAGGCAATAATGAGCTTCACTTCAATGGGAGCGGGACTGATGAGCCATTGACCAGTGAAGGAAGGGAAGCGCTGAAAGAAGTAGAAGGAGTGGCAACCGGATCCATGCTCTTTGTAAGTCCGATGATAAGGGCCCGTGAAACTGCAGCCATAATGTTCCCGGAGATGAAGCCTTTGGTCATTGATGATTTAAGAGAGATGCACTTCGGCATATTCGAAGGGAAAAACCATAAGATGCTCGATGGTGAACCTGAATACCAGGCGTGGCTCGACAGCGGTGGAGTCACTGAAATACCGGGTGGAGAGAGCATACAAAGTTTTCGCGACAGAGTATGGAATGGTTTTACAGGAGCTCTCGGAATCGCGGCAAACAAGGATATAGAAACCATATATCTGGTCGTTCACGGAGGAACGATAATGGCTGTCATGAGCAGCCTGACAGGCGAAGATTATTTTGATTTCAACGCGCCGAACGGCGCAGGATATATTATCGAAGTGGAGATCGACGATGCAGGAAATGTCACTGCTTCAACTACATATGATCGCTTTTGCGGCGGGCTTCATGCTGGACTTGCTGGTTGGAGACCCCCACGGTATACCCCATCCGATAGTATGGATAGGTAAGCTTATCGGCAGGCTCGACGCATCGCTTCTCGGAGAGATCCCGGCAGATAAGGCCAACCCCGAAAAAAGAGATAAAGCTTCGGAAAACAGAAAAGGACTTCTTCTGGTATTGATTGTGATCATGCTGACCGCATCCATTACCGTGGTCATTATGTATGCGGCATACCGCATCTCTCCAATAGCCGGCGTTATTGTTGAAGCGATACTCACCTGTTATCTTCTTGCGCAGACCAGTCTCAGACGCGAGAGCATGAAAGTATACCGGGAGCTGAAAGAGGGGACTCTCGAAAGCGCAAGAAAGGCTGTCTGGATGATAGTCGGCCGAGATACTCAGGTGCTCGATGAGACGGGCGTTACGAAAGCAGCAGTGGAGACCGTGGCTGAGAATTTCTCTGACGGCGTCTTCGCTCCGATGCTGTATGCGGCAATCGGCGGACCGGTACTCGGACTTACATACAAAGCCATCAACACCATGGACTCCATGATCGGATATAAA
>JBGUVT010000246.1:0-26963 GCA_045220485.1 Anaerovoracaceae bacterium
AATCATGGAACTGTATAATTCAATTATCGAAAAAGTCGATGGGCTGCTTGGTGACTCTCAGCCTAAGCGTTATGAATATAATCCGGCCAGGTGTTGGGAAGATGTAGGCGGAAACCAGCTCGTTATGATGAGGGAATCTGCGTATGAGCTCGGCGGAGACAACAGGCCGGCGGTCAACTATGCCTGCGTTACTTCGACGGAAGGATTTGCCGATAAGGATGAGATCCTCGTCTATGGAAAGGACCTCAGCCAGATCAATGGCAGTGTCTCGTTTGCAAGAATCGTGATCGTAAAGGTCAACATACTTGACGGTGAAGGCGAAGAAGATACCGAGCCTCTCTTCAGAGCTATCCAGGACATCGACTTTGTAAAGTATCACGTCTATCCGAAGGGATACATGATCAGATCTTCATCGGACAGCTACCGTGAGCAGGTCAGAGTCTCTAAGGAAGCAGTCCGTAAGGGCATCACTTTCGAGAAGGTCGGCAACTCATACATCTCGCAGTATAAGAAGAATCCGAATATCGTATCGGTAAAGGTGATTTTTGTAACTGCTGATGACGCGGACTACGCAGGAATGAGAGCTGACGCCAAGAAGACAAGAGACATTACGATGACTCTGTCGAAGATCCTTGAAGGAATGGCAACTGACTGCCACAGCTGCAGCCTCAGAGAGATCTGCGATGAAGTTGAAGGCCTCAAGGAGCTCCACTTCGGCAAAGAGAAAAAGGAGTTCAAGGGCTAAAAAACATCATGAATTTCCGGGCGCTTCGCGCCCTTTTTTATTTTCCTTAAAATGTATGTATAGTATCATTTTTTCTTAATCTTCTGCGTATACCTTGCTGTCATAAGATGCTACAATTATTGTGTATAACTATAATTTTAAAAACGGAGAACGCTTATGAACACCTTACACGCTCAGATATTATGGCAGGTCATGGATCAGCTTCACGATGCCAATCAGCTAGAGGAAGCACTGTCGCGCTGCCTTGATTTATTCTGCAGAGGCACGGGAAGCACCAAGGGAAGCATCTGGATGCTGGATGATCAGAGCGGCAGAACGATAGCCACAAATGTTTATGGTACATACGATGCTACCGGAGAGAGTGCCGGCGCCGGAGAAGGTCTTGCAGGCCGTGTTGTAAAGTCGGGTGAAACAGAGATCCACAAGGCTTCGGAAGTACAGAACATGAAGCTTGCAGGAGTGGACAGCCCTGCTATAAGCGGACTGAACCTTATATGCGTGCCAATCAAGACACCGAGGCACACGGTAGGCTGCCTGCTGCTCACGGGCAAGGAGACCGGATACACGGAAGAAGAGAAGACTGCGCTCGAACAGTGCTGCTCTATCCTGGCTCTCGACATAGAAGATAAAGGTTTCACATTCAGACCGTTTGAAGACCGCGAGCCTCTGGTCCAGGTGAGGGACGTCGTCAAGGAATTCATGAGCGGCGAAGAGATGAGACAGATCCTTAAGGGAGTAGACCTCGACGTATATCCGGGCGAGCTTGTTGTAGTGCTCGGCGAGAGCGGATGCGGCAAGAGTACCCTCCTCAACATAATCGGCGGAATGGACAGGATGACCAAGGGACAGGTAATAGTCGAAGGCAAGGACATGTCGAATCCGACTGAGGAAGAACTTACGGAATACCGCAGGGAATATGTAGGATTCATATTCCAGGCGTACAACCTGATGCCTAACCTGTCAGCTTACGAAAATATCGAGTTTATAGCCGAGATCAGCGACAATCCGATGGATTCGCTGGAAGCGCTTAAACTGGTAGGACTTGAAGCCAAGGCAGAAAGCATGCCGACAGCCCTTTCCGGAGGACAGATGCAGAGAATATCCATTGCCAGAGCTCTTGTAAAGAACCCAAAGATCATACTCGCCGACGAACCTACGGCGGCGCTCGACTACGACACTTCGATCAAGGTCCTGAGCGTGATAGAAAAGATATCCAGGGAAAACAACACTACGATACTCATGGTTACCCATAACCCGGAGATCGCCAAGATGGCAAACCGTGTCGTAAAACTCAGAGACGGAAAGATCTCAAGCATAAGGGTAAACCTGAAACCGCTCAAGGCAACAGATCTCGTCTGGTAACGTATATATAACGCATATATTAATAAGATGAAGAAAACGCAGAGAAAAGACGCAGCAAGGAATATACGAAAGCGCATAGTATCATATCTTTCGATATGCCTTGTTATAATGCTCGGACTTGGAGGATTCTTCATCACCAGCTATATGAACGCAGGCATCGACGCTACGACGACCGATTACTATAAAGACCGTTCATTCAAGAACTATGAACTTATATCCTCGCTTGGCATAACTGATGATGACCTTGATCAGATAAAGGAAGTGGAAGGCATAACTGATGCTGAAGGTGTTATCAGAGCGGATGGAACACTTAAAAAGGGAGACTTTAAGTGCAATGCCGAGATCATCAGCATGACCGAACGGATAAGTATACCTGAGGTAGTGGAAGGAAAAGCTCCTGCCGCAAAAGACGAATGCATGATCGGCGAAGATTTTGCGTTAGTAAACGGACTTAAGATCGGGGACAAGGTCAGTCTTACGATGCCGGAGATGGGAGCGTCCGGCTACACATCATCAGAGGACATGGATCTCAGTATAGATACAGACTCTGATAAAGATGATGGTGAAGAACCTGACAAGGAAGAGACAGTAAAGGAAGATAATAATGCTCTGTTCTGCGAGGAGTTTACAGTAACAGGCCTCATGAAGCACCCGGATTATCTGAGACGCAGGTCCGTCAATACAGTTGTGCTCCCATGGTCAGCGTATAACAAGGAAGCAACCGACGGCTATTATACGCATGCATTCTTACTGTCTGAAGAGCCTGAGGGTGTCAGCCTTTTCAAAGACGAGTATTTCGAAAAGACTGCCGGCACAAAGAAGAAGCTGGAAGAGCTGACGGAGACACTGGCAGAAGATTCTGAGACAAGAGCTAAGAACAAAGCTTACGCAAAGATCGATGAGGAATGGCAGAAGGCGCTGGCACAGCTTGGAGACGCGCAGGAAGAGATAGACGAAAACGAGGCAAATCTGAACGAGGAACTCGCTAAAGCCAGGAAGGATCTGGAGGATGCACAGAAAGAATTAGACGACAAGGTCGCTGACGCTAAGAAGAAGATCGAAAACGGTGAGAAAAAGATCCGCGAAGGCGAGAAAAAGATCAAAAACGGCGAAAAGCAGATCAAAGACAACGAAAAAAAGATAAAAGACGGCGAAGAACAGATCAAAGATGCTAAAAAACTCCTCAAGGAGATCGATGAGATCCTGCCTGAAGCCAGGAAGTATGTTGAAGACATGAAAGCGAAGTACGGGGGTGATCTTGAGGATGCACTCAAAACCCTTACTCAGGCGCAGAAGCTTCTGGACAAACTCAAAGGCCTTGACCCTGATTCGGAAGAGTTCAGGAACGTCGCCAGGGAGCTTGCAAAGTTTATCCTTGATAAAGAGGCTACGATTCGAAAGGTAGATACGTTCTTCGACAGAGATGATGTAATGGATATCGCTGAAAAGATCAGCGATATGACCGGGATCAAAGCCGATGACGCCGTTAACGCCATAAAGAAAATCGATGTAGATGGCCTGCTCGCTCTCGCACAGGGTGTATATGATACCGGCGGCAACATCAATGAATTTGTTAAGAGGACACAGGAGCTGGTCGACAGCATCCAGATGGTTCTGGATACGATAGATGAAATCAATAGCTATATAAAGCAGTACGAGGGAAAGAGAAGCAGCCTGTATAAGCAGCTTGCCGAAAAAGAAAAGGAACTGGAAGACGGCAAGAAGGAATTAGCTGACGGCAAGAAACAGCTTGCAGCAGCGAAGAAGGAGCTTGCAGCAGCTAAGAAGAAGCTGGCTGCGTCGAAGAAACAGCTTGCTTCCGAGAAGAGCAAATACCAGGCTCAGATAAGAAACGGCTGGTCGCTGTATTATTCGAATAAAGCCGAATACGAGCAAAAGCTCGAAGAGGCAAAGGCTCTGCTGGCTGAGAACCGTGAGGAAGCAGAAGCCAGGCTCGAAGAAGCAAAGGCTGAGGTGGAAAAGATAGAGTGCAAATGGATCGTTCTGGACAGGCGCGCAAATGCCGGTTATGTTGATATGAAGGGCAACATAGCTGCTGTCGACAGTGCGGGACTCGCGTTTGGTCTGCTCTTCATCCTGATAAGCGCGATAGTATGTTTCTCCACTCTTGTGATCATGATCGAAGAGCAGAAGAAAATGGTCGGTACGGTAAAGGCCTTCGGCTTCCATAAAAGCGAGATCCTGGGTAAATATCTGGTATTCGGCATTACGGCAGCAGTCATAGGCTGCATAGCAGGAATATTAGTTGCATTGGGCATGTCAGGATTCGTGCTTCAGAAATACTATGAGTCCGGCGTGTATCAGATTGGACGCCCGTCCAGCATTATAACTCCGGTATCCACCATAATTGCCTGTGTCTGCATGATAATCGTATGTGCTCTGTCTACTGTCATAGCATGTACAGACATCCTGAAGAGCCCTGCGTCAGTACTGATGAAGGGAGGACGCGGAAAGGAAGGCTCAAGGAAGAGAAAGTCATCGTCCAGAGGTGGCGGATCACTGTATTCGAGGCTGATCATACGAAACATGCTCGAAGACAAGGCGCGCGTTCTCATATCGATCGCTATCATAGCGTTCAGTACCATGCTAGTCGGCACAGGAATATCCATGAAGCTGGCATATGACGGAATGAGCCGGAAGCAGATCACGGATGTATATAAGTACGATATAAGAGTCGATCTGGGTGATAAGATCACCAATGAGCAGAAGGCGGAGCTTTCAAAGGTTCTGACCAATGCCGGAACTGACTTTACTGCTGCTTCCTATGAGACGCATCTCTACAGATGGGATGACAAGCTCGATGCACTCTATGTACTGACCGGAGATCCGGATGAACTGGGAGAGTTCTTTGCATTAAGGGATTCCAGGACCGGTAAAGACCTTGCTCTGCCGGAGGATGGCGTGCTCATTCAGAATAAAATGAAAGAGAGCTATGGCATGACAGAGGGCAAATCGATCCCTGTAATGGATTCCGGCCTCGATCTGAAGGATGCGGTCATCAAAGGATATTTCCAGAATTATGTAGGAAGGATCATAGTTACATCACCTGAGGGATACAGGAACACCTTCGGAGAAGAACCGGTATATAACTGCTACTATGTAAAGGCAAACGGAGCAGATATTACCAGGCTTGAGGGAGAACTGCTTGCCGTGACAGAAGACGTGAGCTTCGAGGAAGCAAATGCGTTTGCCACAACGTTCGAGTCGGTCGCATTCCTTTATAACATTGTCGTTTATGTGTCGACGGGAATAGCGATCCTCATGTCGTTCATGATACTTACAAACCTGGCCAATATCTTCCTGAACCGGAAGAAGACAGAACTTACGGTAATGCGTATTAACGGCTTCAGCATCAAACAGACCAAAGGCTATCTGGCCAGAGAGACCGTAGTGACAACTGCTATAGGAATAGTCCTGGGCGTTCTGCTCGGATCGGTTGCTGCCCCGCTGATAATAAAGAAGATGGAACAGCCGGATCTCCAGTTTATCAGGACGTTCCATCCGGCTGCATGGATAGTGGCAGTAGTTCTTGCGGTCATATTCGCAGTTGTTATCAACAGCCTCGTATTCAGTAAGGTCAGGAATCTCAACCTGAGAGATGTGACGTAAAGGAATGTGTATGGCGAAGCAGTACGGCAATAAAGACAGGGAAAAAGAAAAGGAAGCCAGACGGCGGCGCAGATTCTGGGACGCCGTGCAGCTCGTATTGTATGGATGGTTAAGTAACAAATTCAACTTCTCCTTCGATAAAAGCTTCGAGCCTGCAGACATAGAAGGTCCGGTGCTGGTGGCCATCAATCATGCCAGTGCGTATGATCCGCTGTTTGTGGGAGCGGCGTTCAAAAACAAGCCGCTCACCTTTATTGCGAGCGAAAGCATACTTAGAGGCAAGTGGGGGCCTTTCCTGGAAAAACATATTTCTTTCATTCCTCACCAGAAGGGTGCCAGGAGCAGCCGTACAGCGCTGATTGCGATGAAGAGGATGAAAAAAGGCGAATCCATTTTCCTTGCCGTTGAAGGCGAGCAGACATGGAACGGCCGGCCGTATCCGGTGATGCCGTATACAGGTAAGCTGGTAAAAGGGAGCGGCGCCACTCTGGTAACGTATCTGCTGGAGGGGGCCTATCTGTCGGCGCCGCGATGGTCGCTGAGCACCCGTAAGGGAAAAGTATATGGCAGGCCGGCCGGTATATACAGTCCGGATGTCCTGAAGGAAATGACCGATGAAGAGGTTGAGCAGCAGATAGCCAAAGACCTCGGATTCGATACATGGGGATGGCAGAAGACAAGAGCAGAAGGACCGGTCATATATAAATGTACAAAAGGCGGTAATGCAGACGGCCTTGAAAGATCGGCGTTCTGCTGCCCTTCCTGCGGGTCTTTCGGGACGCTGAAGTCAAAGGGCGACAGCATTGGCTGCAGCTGCGGATTCAAAGTCCGCATGGAAGATACAGGCTTCTTCGAAGCCGGCGGACCGTTTGAAACTGTCGCCGACTGGGAGGAATTCGACAGAAAAAAACTCGCGGAGCGAATGGATGAGATGGGGCGCGCGGCCGGTGAAGACGTGGTCTTCACCGACGACGAAGTCGTGCTTCATCGCATCGGGGAAGGCCACAGCGATGAAGAGGCCGCGCGCGGAAAACTTACGTTGAGCTTTGCGGATGAAAAGTTTATACTCAGCATCGGTGACTGTTCGTTCGATCTTAAGGAAATAACCAACATGACAATGGTGCTCGCGAGCCGCATTGTCTTCAGCGACAAAAGCGGCTATTATGAGCTTTTGTCAGATAAAAAGAGCAGAACAAATCTCAGGAAATACGTTATTGCAAGGGAGTTACTTTTAAAGGAGTAAGAATTGGATTATTCAGCAGCCAACCACGCACTGTGGAATGTGATCATACAGTTCGGCTACATCGCAGCGGTGATACTCATAGCTATCAGTCTCAGGCAAACCATCAAACCGATACGCAAAACAATGCTTCCGGTTGCGGTTCTCGGAGGGTTCATCCTCCTGCTTGCCAAGGAAATCGGGTTGATCGATCTTGACGAAAACCTGCTTTCTGCCATCACCTACCACGGTATCGCGCTTGGCTTCATTGCTATGAGCCTGCGAAACCCTGTGCAGAGGGAAGCGGGTGATGAAAGCAAAGTAGGCTTCCGTTCAGGAGCCGTCATAGTCAGTACATATATGATACAGGGCGTAACAGGCCTCATCATCACTATCGGCCTTGCGCTTACAGTAATGCCTGATATGTTCAGAGCCGCAGGCCTTCTGCTCCCTATGGGATTCGGACAGGGCCCGGGTCAGGCAAACAATATAGGCGCAAGCTATCAGTCTCTCGGATTTAACGGCGGTCACAGCTTCGGTCTTTCAATCGCGGCTGCCGGCTATATCGTCGCATGCTTTGTAGGAGTCATAATCCTTAATCTGCTCCGTAAGTCAGGCGAACTCAAGCTGGCCGGGGTAAACAGCAAGACCGTTCTCCGCGACGACCATATCGGAGCTTCCGAAGACGGTGACGTTGCAGAGTCCATCGACAAGCTAAGCGTGCAGTTCGCTATGATAATCATAGTCTATCTTGCAACCTATGTTGTGACCGCAGGTATCACAGGCGGTATAGCGAAGCTCAGCGAAGGCCTCGCAGGAACAGTCAACACACTGCTCTGGGGCTTCAACTTCATCATCGGATCTGCCCTTGCCATCCTTCTCAGAGTCATACTCGAGAAGCTGCGCAAGAGAGGCACCATCAAGAGGCGTTATCAGGACAACTACCTTCTCAATCGCCTGTCCGGCGCGTTCTTCGATTTAATGATCGTCGCAGGTATCGGCTGCATCGACATCGAAGACATCCGCGGACTGGTACTGCCGTTCGTGCTGCTCGTTATCGCCGGAACAGTCGTTACATGGTTCCACCTGCGCTGGGTCTGCAAGGCAGTTTACGGCGATTACTACTACGAGGGACTTATCTCAATGTACGGTATGCTTACAGGAACCATCAGCTCAGGAGTACTGCTCCTTCGTGAGATCGATCCGCAGCTTGAGACTCCTGCAGCCAACAATCTGGTAGTAGGTTCAAGCTTCGGCATACTGCTCGGCGCGCCGGTGCTCATACTCGTGGGCCTTGCAGCAAAGAGCCCTGCGATGTGCTATGTGACACTCGGGCTCGCTGTTGTCTACCTTCTTATACTCGACATATTGATCTTTAAGGTCGGCCGCCACGCAAAGGCGAAATAATTTCAAAAAAGCCTTGAAATGGCTTGATTCCAATGATATACTACACAAGCTGTCGTCTCTGGCGGCGGCTGAAACGTTTCAAAATATTATAGAAAGAGGTACCAACATGAAGGAAGGAATCCATCCTGGTTATAAGGAATGTAAAGTTACTTGCGCATGTGGGAATACATTCATGACTCTCTCCGATAAGGCAGAGATGAGAGTAGACATCTGCTCAGAATGCCACCCATTCTTTACAGGCCAGCAGAAGTTTGCTAACAGAGGCGGCCGTGTAGAGAAGTTCAAGAACAAGTACGGCCTGAAGTAATAGGCAACATCAAGCCCGGACTTCATAGGGAGTCAGGGCTTTTTTCTTGCTTTGACGAATCACTGGCTGTAATAGCACCCTATTTTTGATATAATTAATTGGTTAAGATTTAAACAGGAGAAAACAATGACCGACAGAACTGGACGCAGAATACTTGAAGGACGATAGCGGAATGAACTTAGTATCCGTTATCTATTTTGCGTACAGAAAAGAGGAATATACATGTTTGATAAATTAGACTTTATAACTGAAAAATATAAGGAACTCTCCGAAAAGGTTGCAGATCCTGCTGTCATTGCTGACCAGAAGACATGGCAGAAGCACATGAAAGAGATGGCTGAGATCGAGCCGGTCGTAAAGGCTTACGAAAGCTACCGCAAGATGCAGAGCGATCTCGCCGACGCCAGGGAGCTCATCGAGCTTGAAGACGACGAAGAGATGCGCGAGATGGCTAAAGAAGAGGCCAAAGAGCTTGAGGAGAAGATGGAAAAGGCTCAGGAAGAGCTTAAGATCCTGCTCCTGCCTAAGGACCCTAACGATGACAAGAACGTAATTCTTGAGATCAGAGCAGGTACGGGCGGGGAGGAAGCTGCCCTCTTCGGCAACGACCTTCTGAGAATGTATCTCAGATACGCTGAGCGCCGTCACTGGAAGGCCGAGATCATCGAAATCAGCGATACCGGTATCGGCGGTATCAAGGAAGCTGTCGTCATGATCAAGGGCCGCGGCGCATACTCAAGACTCAAGTTCGAGTCAGGCGTGCACAGAGTACAGAGAGTGCCTGAGACCGAATCGTCGGGCCGTATCCACACCTCGGCTGCTACGGTTGCTGTGCTTCCGGAAGTCGATGATGTTGAGGTTGAGATCAACCCTAACGATGTAAAGGTGGACGTTTACAGAGCATCGGGCAACGGCGGCCAGTGCGTAAACACAACTGACTCTGCGGTCCGTATGACTCACCTTCCTACCGGCATCGTTGTTACATGCCAGGACGAGAAGTCACAGATCCAGAACAGAGAGAAGGCCATGAGAGTACTCAAGGCCAGACTTTACGATAAGATGGTGCAGGAGCAGAACGATAAGATCTCGGCTGACAGAAAAAGCCAGGTCGGTTCGGGCGACCGCTCCGAGCGTATCCGTACATACAACTTCCCGCAGGGACGTATTACGGATCACCGCATCAACCTTACTATGTATAAACTCGACCAGTTCCTCGACGGAGATATTGACGAGGCTATCGACGGACTGATTACGGCAGATCAGGCTGCAAAAATGAAAGATTTTGGCTAGAGCTCGTTCTTTTCGCCCGTGGCTTTGGCAGCTGCGCACTTCTGCGGTGCTCACTTGCTTCAGCAAGCTCTGCTCCTCGAGTGCTTGCTTTCGCGCCACGAACGAAAATTACTTCGCTCTAGAGGTGCAATATACAAATGGAAACTTTAAGATTATCAACAAGAGAAAGCGACCTTAAGCGTGCCGGCGAGATCATCAGATCCGGCGGGCTTGTTGCTTTTCCAACAGAGACGGTCTATGGGCTCGGGGCGAATGCTCTCGATGCAGAGGCCGTCGCTTCTGTATACAGGGCAAAAGGACGCCCTTCAGATAATCCGATGATAGTCCACATTGCTGACGCCACGGACCTCTATGAGCTTATCGACGGAGGCATCAAAGGGCTCAGCGACGACGCGTCGAAGCTGATGATCAGGCTGTGGCCGGGACCGCTTACACTCATTTTCAAAAAGGCAGACATCGTACCTGATGTCACTACCGGAGGCCTCGACACAGTGGCTATCCGTATGCCTTCGAATCCGACGGCCAGACGCCTCATAAAGCTTTCCGGCAGGCCGGTCGCCGCACCGAGCGCGAATCTGTCCGGCAGACCGAGCCCGACTACGGCGGATGATGTGCTTGAGGACATGGACGGACGTATTGATGCAGTCATCATGGGAGAGCAGTGCGACGTGGGCATAGAATCCACTGTGGTGGATCTTACCGGGGATAAGCCATACATTCTGAGACCGGGAGCAGTCACAAAGGAGAAGCTCGAAAGCATACTTAAAAGAGCGGTGATGTATGACAGCTCGCTGCTTGAGAAGCCCGAAGTGGCAGCTAACCCTGAGGACGGAGTTGCCGATACAGGATTCAAGCCGAAGTCGCCGGGAATGAAGTACATACATTATTCACCTAAAGCGACAGTGAGACTCATCGAAGGAGACGATAACGAGTTCCGCGACAAGATCCTGAAGATAGGTCTCGAGGCCAGAGCAAGAGGCGAAAAAGTGGCCATACTGGACTATGGCAATGACCCGGGAAAGGCCGCGCACAAGCTCTTTGCAGAGCTGCGGGAGCTCGACAGGCAAGGATATGACCTCGTGCTGATCCGTACACTCGAAGAGAGAGGTTTCGGCTTCAGCGTCATGAACCGCATGCTCAAAAGCGCGGGTTATGATGTAGTCAAATAACGATAATCAAGGGAAAACGGGACGTTTTCGTAAAATATTAATAATAATCATAATTTAATTACACACTCAGGGAGGTAAGCAATGGGTAAAGTAATGATTTTCGATCACCCTCTTATTCAGCACAAGGTTTCACTGATGAGAGATAAGAACACAGCGAGCAAGGAATTCAGAGATCTGGCACGTGAGGTCGCCATGCTGATGACCTACGAGATCACCAGAGATCTCCCTACAAAAGAGGTAGAAATCGAGACTCCGATCTGCCCTGCAAAGGTTCCTATTCTGGCAGGTAAGAAGCTTGCTATAGTGCCTATCCTCAGAGCGGGACTCGGCTTCGTTGACGGAATGCTTGAGATAATTCCAAGTGCAAGAGTCGGACACGTTGGTCTTTACAGAGACCCTGAAACACACGAGCCTGTAGAGTACTACTGCAAGCTGCCTGAAGATATCGACCAGAGAAAGATCATCATCGTGGATCCTATGCTTGCTACAGGCGGAAGCGCGATCGCTGCTGTTGACTTCGTAAAGGCAAAAGGAGCAAAGGACATCGCTCTTATGTTCCTCATCGCTGCTCCTGAAGGCATCGAGGCGCTTACCTCAAAGCATCCTGATGTAGATATCTTTATCGCTGCCAAGGATGACCATCTCAACGAGAACGCTTACATCGTACCGGGACTGGGCGATGCCGGCGACCGTATCTTCGGAACAAAGTAAAGGAGACAATCATGAAGATCGTAGTTGGAAGTGACCACGCAGCATATGAGCTGAAGGAAGCAATCAAGGAAAAACTCATCGGTGAAGGCCATGAGGTGATCGATGTCGGCTGCTACTCGCCTGAGTCAGTAGACTATCCGAAGTATGGACACGCGGTAGGACGCACTGTGGCGTCCGGCGAGGCCGAGCGCGGCATCGCCGTGTGCGGCTCCGGAATCGGAATCAGCATCGCCTGCAACAAGGTGCCTGGCATCAGAGCCGCACTCTGCACATCCGTAGAGATGGCAGAGATGTGCAGACGCCACAACAACGCAAACGTTGTATGCATGGGCGCACGCATGATCAGTCAGGAGCTCGCTTTTGATATCATCGATAAATGGATGACAACAGACTTTGAAGGCGGCAAGCATCTTCGCCGTATCAACGAGATCGAAGATCTGGATTTCTAAAGTCTGAAAGCGATCAATGGAAATTTGAATGCCTATTAATATTAGGAGACAAAAGCTGCCGCTAATTTTAGCGGCAGCTTTTTTAGTGCTTATTTATAACTATAGTTCGATAAGATTCCTGGCCTGACCAATGTGCTTCATTGTCGCCATGTAACTTCCTCCGACATTGCCTGCTTTCATATTATCAAGCATAGCCTTGTGCTCGGTGACCGTCTGTCTGAGTCTGTCTTCAGTCTGAAGAGATGCGACTGTCTGCCGGCTCATACAGTAATGATATGCGTCGAACACTCCGGACATGACTTTATTATCGAGCGAATAAACGAGTCTTCTGTGAAATTCTGAGTCATAGTGCTCGAATTCTTCTATATCTTCTGTAGTCGAAGCAATGGCGTCCATGTCACGCAAAAGACTTTCGAGCGTATGAAAAAGACGCTTTGCCTCAGGAGTATCACAGGTATTAGCAAAATGTACTGCGCAGAAACCTTCGAGTGCGCACCTGATCTGATATGTTTCTATCAGGTCTTTTTCCGTCATCTTGTGAAGACGGAATCCCTTGCTTGGGATCACATCAATATAGCCTTCCTGCTCAAGCTTCTGTATCGCATCACGCATCGGAGTCCTGGAAACACCGAGATCCTTAGAAGTCTTTGTTTCAGAATATATGGTATCCGGAAGGAATTGACCATCCAGGATCATCTGTTTCAATTGCTCATATGCCTGGAGCTGAAGGGGTTTTACATCTGCCATATAATTTACCTTTTAATAGAATAAAAATAGTGTATATTGTCAGCTTCAATATACACTATACCGGCATTCCGGTCAATAAAGGAGATGCACACAAAAGAAGGAATGCCTTGCTTTCAAGGGAAACGTTTGACAAAAAATAATCTATATTGGTTAAAAAATTATTTATTATTGACCGGTATACCGGTATGTTGTAAATTATAACTACAAGATATCAAAAGAAAGAATTCACTAACACTAATAAAAAACCTCTACTCTATATCTGAAGCACCAAAGGGAGAAAGAAAGTGCCAAAGAACTTCAGCGAAATACTTTCAGATATCAATAACAAGTCGAAGACCAGCTTGCTGATCTGTGTCACGATGCTTATCGCTGCTGCGGTAATGCTCCTGACGCAGCACAGTATCGGCTGGCTTTTTGCTATCATGGGCGCAATACTTGCAGCTTCTTTGTACAGCAAGCATCAGCGCACTCAAAAGGAACTATCAAAAGTACATGACTTCAACAGCTTCTGCACACAATACGATTCAGCCGACACAAAGCTCGAACTGCTGGGACTGACGATCACAGATGAATATGCGGTCGTTACACTCCCCTTCCTCCAGATATTTCCGCTGGATGACATGGAAAAATTCGAGGTTGGTCTTCAGGGAGATATCCGCAAAGTGCTTTTCCTGACTGACAAAAGCGGAAAGCGTCACAAGATTGCGGAGACACAGAAAGGTGACGCGCTGCAGGAGGAATTCGACAAGGCATATGAAGCTGTCAGGGCTCACTTCAATAACGGACAGGAAGCCTGAATCAATAAACGGTATCAATTACACTTTAATAAATACTTCTATAAAAACGAAAGGATGTGGAAACAATGAAACTTGGATTTATCGGACTTGGTATCATGGGACGCCCAATGGCAAAGCATCTTGTACAGGCAGGTCACGACGTAATGGTAGCAGACCTCAATCAGGATCTCGTAAATGAGCTCGTATCGATGGGTGCAAAAGCAGGTACATATGCTGAGATGGGTAAAGAGTGCGACATCGTAATGATGATCCTCCCTACAGCAGGAATCGTTCAGGGCGTTATCTTCGGTGAGGATGGAGTTGCTGCAAACATGAAGGAAGGCGGCATCATCATCGACCACAGCTCCGTAACACCTGTTGAGTCCAGAGAGTGCTATGACGGCCTCAAGGAAAAGGGCATCGGATTCCTCGACGCTCCTGTATCCGGTGGAGAGCCTGGCGCTATCGCAGGAACACTCGCGATCATGGTAGGCGGAGACGAGGACGTATTCGAGAAGGCAAAGCCATATCTTGAGGCATATGCTTCGTCCGTACTGCTGACAGGCGGATGCGGAAGCGGAAGTGTTACAAAGCTCGCTAACCAGATCATCGTAAACAACAACATCGCTATCGTTTCTGAGGCACTTACATTCGCAGTCAAGGCCGGCGCTGATCCTGAGAAGGTCTACATGGCTATCCGTTCCGGACTCGCAGGATCCGCAGTCCTCGACGCAAAGGCTCCTATGATGTACAACAGGAACTTCGTACCTGGCGGCACTATCAAGGTAAACCACAAGGACATCACAAACGTAGTAAAGACTGCTCACGCTATCGATGCTCCGATCCCTTATACAGCTCAGCTCTATGAGATCATGCAGACACTCAAGGTCCACGGACATCTGATGGATGACCACTCCGGAATCGTTCAGTACTTTGAGACTCTCGCTGACGTAGTCGTAAAAAAGCCTGAATAAAAAGCAGAAAAGGTACATATCGCAGCAAGGAAGCAGAAGGAGATTGAAATGGCAATCAGTGCAGATATTTTGAACAGCTATAAGCCGATCGATGTCGAAAAGATCGACGCACTGCTGAACGCAGAAATCGCAGCTAACAACAAGAAGATCGTCGTGCTCGATGACGACCCGACAGGAGTTCAGACCGTTCACGACATCACTGTTTACACGGGATGGGACAAAGAAAGCATACTCGACGGATTCAACGAAGAGAACAACCTCTTCTACATACTTACAAACTCAAGAGGTTTCACTGTTGAACAGACTACTAAGGCACATAAAGAGATAGCTGCAGTCGTAGATGAAGTCGCAAAGGAAACGGGCAAAGAGTACATCTTCATAAGCAGAAGCGACAGTACTCTGCGCGGGCACTTCCCTCTCGAGACACAGCTGCTGAGAGAAGCCTATGAGGCTAACACCGGCAAGAAGATCGACGGAGAGATCCTCTGCCCGTTCTTCAAGGAAGGCGGAAGATTCACTATCGACGACGTGCACTATGTTAAGTACGGCGATGAGCTAGTTCCTGCAAATGAAACAGAGTTCGCCAAGGACAAGACCTTCGGATATACTGCAGCAACCATGCCGGGTTACGTCGAAGAGAAGACAGGCGGAGCTTTCAAGGCTGAGGATGTTACCTGCATCTCGCTCGAAGACATCCACAACATGGACATAGACAAGATCCAGGCACAGCTCATGGCAGTGAAGGACTTCAACAAGATCATCGTAAACGCTGTTGATTATGCGGATGTAAAGGTATTCTGCGTTGCTCTGTATCGCGCCATGAAGGCAGGAAAAGTATTCATGTTCCGCACAGCGGCAGCTATCGTTAAGGTAATGGGCGGAGTCACAGACCAGCCTCTTCTCACAAGGGAGAAGATGGTAACACTTGACAACGACAACGGCGGAATCATCGTAGTTGGCTCGCACACAGCAAAAACTACTGCACAGGTTGAATGCCTTAAGGAGATGGATGAGGTCATATTCGTAGAGCTCGACGCTACTCTCGTCAAGGACGAAGGGGCATTCGAGAAGGAAGTGCAGAGATGCCTTGCAGTTGAAGAGGAATGTATACGCTCAGGAAAGACTGTCTGCTGCTACACAACAAGAGCTCTCATCACTGCTGACACAGGCAACAAGGAAGATGAGCTGAGACTGTCCGTACGCATCTCCGATGCAGTTCAGTCACTGGTAGGCAGACTTACAGTCACACCGGCATTCGTAATCGCAAAGGGCGGCATCACATCGAGCGATGTAGGCACCAAGGCTCTTGCTGTAAAGAAGGCTAACGTTCTCGGACAGATCCGTCCTGGCATCCCTGTATGGCAGACCGGCGAAGAGAGCACTTTCCCAAAAACACCTTATGTCATATTCCCTGGCAATGTCGGAGAAGCAACAACTCTCAAAGAGGCTGTTGAGATACTTCTTGCCAAATAGGCATGCAGCGTTGCTGATATCCGCAGAAAGGAACCGACATGGCAGAATGTGTAGTTATAGCAGATGATCTTACAGGAGGCAACGCGACCGGCGTACTCCTTAAGAATATGAATTATCAGGCGTATACGGTGCTCAATCTGAATGCTCTGGACAGAGATGTCATTGAGAATGGTCAGTGCATCATTCTGCCGACTGATTCCAGAGGCGTAAGTTCTGCAGAAGCGTATGACAGAGTATATACAGCGGTCAAGGCTCTTGCGGGAGACGAAGTCAAAGTGTATGCGCACCGTATCGACAGCACTTTGAGAGGCAACCTCGGAAGTGAAACTGACGCAATGCTGGATTTCCTCGGAGAAGATTATGTAGCTATTGCAGCCCCATGCTTCCCGTCGACGCAGAGAGTGGTGCTTGGCGGATATATGCTGGTTGAGGGGATACCTCTTCACAAGACCGGTATCGCCATCGACCCGAAATGTCCTGTTAAGACTTCGGACGTAGCAGCGCTTTTCCGCGAGCAGAGCAAATATCCTGTAGCGGCCATCGATACGAATGAGCTGATGCATGGAAAGCATTACCTGGCAGACAGGATGAAGGATGCTGTAGCAGCAGGTAACCGCACAATAGTGCTCGACTGTGTAACGCAGGAAGATCTCGATCTTATAGCAGATGCAGCGATCACGAGCAAGATGAAGATACTTGCTGTAGACCCGGGCGTCTTCACGGCAACGCTTGCAAGAAAGCTGATCACGCCATCGAAGAGCAGAGAGAAGAGCAAGATCCTTGCAGTCATGGGCAGCGTACATCCGAACGCAAGGACGCAGATGGAACAGCTGTGGCTGTCGCAGAGGACTTACAACGTCATGATCGCTACAAAAGAACTTCTGGAAAGCGATGAAAGACGCGAGGCAGAGATTGCGAGAGTGGCAGCTGAGATACTGGAGTACTGCGACCGCAATCAGATCTCAACCGTGACCGGAGACGGTATCTACCCTGAAAACAGGATAGACTTCAGACCATACATGGAGAGATTCAACTGCTCCATGAATGACGTGACCGATATCATCAACAGGTCGCTGGCGGAGATCGCTCACAGGATATTTGTAGCAGAACCTACTTTCAGGGCACTGTACACGACAGGCGGAGATATTACGGTATCGGTATGCGAGAGCTTCGGTGCCGCCGGGCTCGACCTCAAAGACGAAGTGCTGCCTCTTGCGGCATACGGAACTATCCTCGGAGGACCGTTCGAGGGTACGCACCTTATCACCAAGGGCGGAAGCCAGGGCGATAATGACGCTATCAATAAATGTATCACTTATCTGAAGGAGAAGATCTTTATCTAAGCATAATGTGCTTATGACTGAGATCCTGAGAAAAGGAGGTATTAGCAATATGAAAAAACCACTCGTTGCTGTTACTCTGGGAGATCCTGCCGGAATCGGCCCTGAGATCGTAGTAAAGACTGTTGCAGATAAAGATCTCTTCGAAGAGGCAAACTGCATAGTTATAGGCGATGCAGGCATCGTTAAGCAGGCTATCGGAGTAACGGGAGTTGACCTGAAAGTCAACTGTGTAGAGGATCCTGCAGACGGCGACTATAGCGAGGGAGTCCTCAATCTTATCGATCTTGCCAATGTTGATCTCGATAAGTTTGAATACGGCAAGGTCAGCGCGATGTGCGGCAAAGCTGCATTCGAGTACATCGAGAAGAGCATAGAGCTCACGATGGCAGGCAAAGCCGATGCGGTAGCGACAGCTCCTATCAACAAGGAAGCCATCCGCGCCGCTGAGATCGACTTTATCGGACACACCGAGATTTTCGCTGAGCTCACAAAGACCAACGACCCGCTGACGATGTTCGAGACAAACGGCATGAGAGTGTTCTTCCTTACAAGACACGTGTCGCTGCGCGACATGCTCGACATGATCACAAAGGAAAGGATCATCGACTACGTGGAGAGATGTACTGAAGCTCTTGCAAGACTCGGCGTCAAAGAAGGAACCATGGCTGTTGCGGGACTCAATCCGCACTCGGGCGAACACGGACTGTTCGGCTGGGAAGAGGTCAATGAGATCGCGCCGGCTGTAGAAGAACTCAAGGCCAGAGGCTTTAACGTAGTAGGACCTGTACCTGCTGACTCGGTTTTCCACCAGGCAGCACTCGGAAGGTTCAATTCGGTACTGTCGCTTTATCACGATCAGGGTCACATAGCTACAAAGACACTCGACTTTGATCGTACGATCGCTATCACAAACAGCATGCCTATCCTGCGCACCTCCGTTGATCACGGAACAGCGTTCGACATCGCGGGCAAAGGCATCGCAGGCGCAGTAAGCATGATCGAGTCGGTTAGGCTCGCTGCGAAGTACGCGCCGTATTTCACAAGATAATTAACAGGCCCCGGCGGCTGAGAACGACCAATTCAGCATGCCGCACGGGACCTGGAGATTATATCCTGCCGGGGCATCCTTTATGATGCCCTGGCGAATACAAGCTAATTCCTATTATAACGTATTGGAGGTTTATATGGTAAACGGATTAGACGGAACCAGGATGCTGATCGCACTGTTTATCGGAATCGCGATCCTCATCGTTCTCGTTCTCAAAACTAAGGTCCAGGCTTTCCTGGCACTGATCCTTACTACCGTCCTCGTCGGTGCGATCGGAGGCATGCCGCTTCTGAACATCACTCTCGAAGATGGTAAAACATTCGGTATTATCAACTCGATCACGTCGGGATTCGGCGGGACGTTAGGAAGCATAGGCATCATCATTGGATTCGGTGTAATGATGGGGCAGATCTTTGAGATCTCGGGTGCCGCCAAGCGGATGGCTTACACCTTCCTCAAGCTCTTCGGAAAGGGCAAGGAGGAAGAGGCTCTCGCAATCACAGGATTCCTGGTATCGATCCCTATCTTCTGTGACTCGGGATTCATCGTACTCTCGCCTATTGCAAAGGCTCTGTCTGAGACAACAAAGAAGTCTGTTATCGGACTCGGTGTTGCTCTGGCATCCGGACTCGTTATCACTCACTCACTGGTACCTCCTACACCGGGCCCTCTCGGAGTATGCGGTATCTTCGGAATCGACGTTGGTAAGTTCATCCTGCTCGCTATCGTACTGGCTCTGCCTATGACTATTGCCTGCATCTTCTACTCAAGGAAGGTCCTGTCGAAGAAGTTCTACAGACTGCCTGACGAGAACGGCAACATCGTAGACGCAGAATATCAGGAGCCGAACTATGAGGCAGCATTCAACATGGATATGTCGGGAGTTCCTGGAACACTCGAATCGTTCATGCCGCTGATCCTCCCTATCGTCCTGATCCTGATCAACACTATCGCTACAGCACTCGGTGCTACAGAAGGCTTCATGTCCGTTATCGTATTCCTCGGCCAGCCTATCATCGCTGTAGGTCTCGGTCTTCTGGTCGCTATCTTTACACTTGGCAGACCGTTTGACCGCCAGACCATCCTTCAGGAGATGGAAAAGGGAATGGCTTCCGCAGGTATCATCATGCTGGTAACAGGAGGAGGCGGAGCTCTCGGACAGATCATCAAGGATTCCGGCCTCGGACAGTACATGGCTGACGGACTTGCTCAGACAGCAATTCCTATCATCATCCTGCCTCTGATCATCTCAACAGCTATGAGATTCATTCAGGGCTCAGGTACAGTTGCAATGACAACTGCTGCAAGTATCTCTGCACCGATCCTGATTGCTGCAGGTTCAAATCCGCTCCTTGGGGCAGTCGCATGCTGCGTCGGATCACTCTTCTTCGGATACTTCAACGATTCGTACTTCTGGGTAGTCAACAGAACACTTGGCGTTTCGGAAGCTAAAGAGCAGCTGACCATCTGGTCCGTCAACTCGACGATTGCATGGGCAGTCGGCGTAATCGAAATAATCGTACTCAGCATATTCATGCACTAATGATTCTCCTCATAGTGTGATGAAAACTGGATGTGCGCGGCGCCCCGGTGCCGCGCACATGCTAATTAGAAAAAAGGAGGGTCTTATGGCTCTTGTAACAATGAAACAAATCGTAGACGAAGCGTGGGAACAGGGAACATGCATTCCTGCATTTAACGTCGGAAGTCTTGAGATGGTACGCGGAGCGCTTCGCGCCGCAGAAGAACTTGAAACTCCTGTGATCATACAGATCGCTGAGCGCCTGCTGAAATATTCTCCGATCGAACTGATAGGTCCCGGCATGGTAGAGGCTGCGAAGGAATCAAAACTGCCTGTAGCGGTCAACTTCGACCACAGCAGCACATATGATGTCATCAAAAAGGCTCTTGACCTTGGATTCACTTCGGTCATGTATGACGGATCCACGCTGCCGTTTGAAGAAAACATTGCGGGCACCCGCAGAATAGTTGAACTGGCAAACGAATACGGAGCTTCGGTAGAAGGCGAACTCGGACTTGTAGGAGGCAGTGAGGACGGACTGTCAGATCACGGCATCCTGTGCACCAATCCTGACAAAGCGCATGAATTCTGCGAGAGAACAGGCATAGCTTGCCTTGCAGTTGCTATCGGCAACGCGCACGGCGACTATCCAACAGCGCCTGTGCTGGCGTTCGACATACTCGAGCAGATCAATCAGAAGGCAGGCGTGCCTCTGGTGCTCCACGGCGGCAGCGGTATTTCTGACGAAGACTTCCGCAAAGCCATTTCTCTTGGCATCGCCAAAATCAACATAGGTACCGCCAGCTTCAATAATGTGGTAAAATTCGCGACAGAGTATCTTGCGACAGAAGGCAAGCATACATACTTTGAGATGAACACGGCAATGACACAGGGTATGTATGAAAACGCTCTGAGACATATCAAGGTGTTCCGCGGACTATAGAAAAAGGTGCTGGAGTATAAACTATGCTTCTTATTTTCAGCAAAGTGCTGGTAGTTTTCATTTATATCGGCGTTGGGTTTATCGCTAACAGGCTTAAAGTGCTTCCGGAAGAATCCGTGAAGCACTTTATCAGTCTTATTATGGGGATAACCGTGCCGTGCCTGATGATAAGTTCCATAACAAGTCAGGACATCAATGGCAACATGTACAGGAACACGGTCCTCGTACTGGCTTTGAGCGCCCTGATATATATCGTGACTGCAGCCGTCACGACATTCATATCCGACAGAATATTTTCACGGAAGGATCAGCAGGACAGGAACGTTCTGGCTTCTGCGATGACAGGCTGCAATTCGGGATTCATGGGCCTTCCTATAGCCAGCGCGGTATTCGGGGCGTTGGTTTTCTACTATCTGGCCATACAGACCATAGTTAATAACACATATCTGTTTGTAGGGAGCCTTTCACAGCTGCACCACAGAGAAAACAAAAAGTCAACGATGAGCCTGGGCGGGAAGCTGAAGCCGTTAGTAAATCCAACTTCTGTTGCTACAGTCGTTGCCATCATCGTGCTGTTTGCCGGCCTTCATCTGCCGGAATACGTTATGGACATAGTGACGCCGCTCGGAGATGTAACGATACCTCTGTCGATGATACTGGTGGGAGTCCAGCTGGGAGGAACCGACTTTAAAAATCTGCTTTCAGATAAAGACCTTCTAATTACATCGGCGGTAAAGCTGGTAGTGATGCCGGCAATAGCTCTGCTGATACTGACACCTTTCCCGGTCGATCCGGTAGTCAAGCTTACAGCTCTGTTTGCAGTCTGCTTCCCTTCAGCAGTGATCGGCGTAGCCGTAGCAGCACAGGAAAAGAAAAACCCGCAGCTCATGGCTGAAGCAGTAGCAGTCAGCACCTTGCTGTCGATCATCACTTTGCCGGTATGGATCATGATAATCAGCCGCCTGTACTTATAACAAAAGCGGCTGAAATCTTGTGTTCTTAACGGTTTGACAGCGGAAGACCTGAGTGGTATATTTTTACCGTATGTGAAAGGATTTTTACAAATGACAGGTAACGGAATCGTAGCAGCAATCTATTATTACGACGAAGCTTCGTACTACGAAGACTAGTTTTGCTGCGAACCACCACTGTCCATACAAATGGTACAACCGGCTTCGCAGCAGCGGAGCCGTTTATTTTGAAAAACATCTACAAGAAGGAGAAATAAGATGAGTTCACTTATCCCTGACAATGTAAGCAAACACACAAACGTATACGATGTTCTCGTAGAGAGAGGACTTGTTGCGCAGTGCACGAATCCGGAGAAGTTCAGAGAGCTGCTCGGAAATGAGAAAATCAAATTCTACATCGGATTCGACCCGACGGCAGACTGCCTGCACATCGGACATTTCATCCCGATGATCACCATGATGTACATGCAGAAATACGGCCATACTCCGGTATTCCTGCTGGGCGGCGGCACAGGCGAGATCGGCGACCCTTCGGGCAAGGCCGATATGCGTCAGGTAATGACCATCGATACGATCGATGAGAACTGCAGACAGTTCAAGAAGCTCTTCGATAAGTACATCGACTTTGACGATGAGTGGAAGTACGAGGGCAACGAAGGCGTATACCATCCGGGACATCAGAACAGGGAGCCTATTCCGGGCAAGGCCGTCAGCGTAAACAATGCTGAGTGGATCAGACCTTGCAAGTTCACCGAGTTTGCAAGATATATCGGTTCGCAGTTCAATGTAAACACCATGCTGCGTGCTGACTGCTTCAAGACCCGTATGGAGAGGGATACAGGACTCACATTCTTCGAATTCTCATACATGCTCCTTCAGAGCTATGACTTCTATGTAATGCACAGAGACTTCGGCCTGATGGCACAGCTTGGCGGAAACGACCAGTGGTCCAACATCATCGGCGGCGTCGACCTCACAAGAAAGCTGTGCGGCGACGAAGTATTCGGACTGACAGTATCGCTGCTCCTCAAGAGCGACGGACAGAAGATGGGCAAGACAGTTGGCGGAGCTCTCTGGCTCGACGAGAGAAAGACTCCGGTTTACGACTTCTTCCAGTACTGGAGAAACGTTGACGACGCAGACGTCAACACATGCCTCCGCATGCTGACCTTCCTTCCTATGGAAGAGGTCAACAGACTCTCAGCTCTCGAAGGCGCAGAGATCAACAAGGCTAAGGAGATCCTCGCGTTCGAGGTCACCAAGCTGGTACACGGAGAAGAGAAGGCTCAGAAAGCTCTCGAGGCAAGCCGTGCGGTATTCGCAGGCGGCGGAGTTTCCGATAACATGCCTACAAAGGCATTCGACGCTTCCCTCTTTGCAGGAGACGGAATGGGACTTGCTGCTCTCCTTAAGGAATCAGGACTCGAGCCATCGACATCCGAGGCTTACAGAACCATCCAGGGCGGCGGCGCAAGAGTAAACAGCGAGCAGATCAAGGATAAGAGATACGCAGTCACAGAAGCTGACTTCAAGGACGGCGAGCTCATCCTCCAGAAGGGCAAGAAGAAATTCATGAAGATCACACTCGGATAATGCGGGAGATAGCACAAGGGAGCAGGCGCGGGCTTGCTCCCTTTTTCTTTATCCTGTTATCTGTTGACCGGCAGCCTGACTGACCGCTAGAGAGCCTCTGAGATTTTCCTGAAATCAATCACACATCTCCCGTCAGAAATGCGTATCGGGATCTCGTCGTCAAAATTGTAAGTGACCGGAAGCTTATCTTCTTCGAAGAAGAACACAAGAACTTTTTCTTTTGCCGGGTCTACTATCCAGTATTCTCTTACCCCTGCCATTTCATAATAACGGGTCTTTATTATGAAATCCTTTCGTCTGGTCGATGGAGACAGTATCTCCACTGCCAGCTCAGGAGCACCGTCATAGTAATCTTCAAGATCCCTGGATTTATCGCAAGTGATAAGAATGTCCGGCTGCTCCATGTGCCTGTCATCATCAAACAGTCTGACATCTCTCGGAGCTATAGTAACTTTACATTCCGATTCAGAGGACTTAATGCATTCTCTGAATGCTACTGCAAGCTCCAGTAGAAGAACCTGGTGTCTGAGCCTGGGAGCTGCCATATCATAGATTACACCATCTATCAGCTCGACCCTGATCTCATCCGGCAGAGCACGGATATCCTGTACCGTGTAATGTCCCTGCCTTGGCCAGCGGGAGTTGGTATCCTCCTGAAATTGTTTTTCGTATTCGACCGAATACTCTGCCGCCTCTTCCTGCACGACGTAAGTCGCTAAATCATAATTGTATTCTGAAAGAGCTTTCGTCAACGCAAGCAGGGTATCATATCTTGGATGTTTTGTAGCGCCACAAAAGATCTTCTGCACTGTGCTCAGAGGCACACCGCTCTTCTCGGCAATCATCTCATTGGTAAAACCCAGTTGCTTCTTGCGTTCTTGCAATTGTCTGATGCTCATCATAACTATTCACCGCCCTTCGGTATATATCCAAATTATGCAATCAAATGGCAATAATTACAAGAAGAATAATCCGCAAAAATTACCAAATAATAGCCAAATGTGCGGAAGCATACTAGGGGCGTGTTGTTTGTTGTACAATTAATCAGAAACGCTTGGCTTTATTGCAGACCGGCTGCTGAGGGGCGACCCTGATGCACCAATCCGCTTCCATAAAGCAGCAAAATTGTTTATTTTCATGGATGTGGCGATTCGCGTCTACAAAGCAACGTGCCAAAAAGGAGTTTTGTAAAATCTTCTACATAGAGATGCCTTTCCGGACCTTTCATGTAGAAAAAGAACCCGGTTCACGGATATACATTTATATACATTACCGAAATGAGCAAATCACTGAATGATAAGCAACATAGGTTAACTGATAACATCTGAATAATTCCGTTCAGACTAAGGGATAAAGCAGAATTAACTCGAAAGCGTGAGGGAGAACAAAATCATCAATTGCCTTTTCTACATGAAGTTCTGAAAAAAGGGGTATCATGTAGAAGCTTTTGAGAATATCCTTTTACAGAAGCAGAACAGAGGCTGAAATTCTACATAATCATTTGCTTGTGCGAATAATTATGCAAAATAAGGCAACAAACCAAGCTCAGACTAGTTATTTAAAGAAAGTGTTTAGGAGAGAGTGAAGGATGAAGTACACAGAACTTATAATAAAAGCACCACGGAATGCTTCTGAGCTGGTACAGGCTGTGCTGCTTGAAGCGGGCTTTGATTCCATGCAGATCGACGACCCGATGGATGCGGTCGATATTGCGGAGCATCAGGACCTGTACAAGTATGACTATATAAATGAAGAAATCTCTCGCGTGGCGCAAGAAGCTGAGACCGGAGCCGGCGCAATAACGATTACTTTATATTTTGAAGATGATGAAGAGGGATACAGCCGGCTGGCGGAAGCGCAAAAGCTGCTTTCACAAATGCCGGAAGTATCGTTCACGGCAGATGAGACAGGTGACGACAGCGAGTGGCTCTACAAGTGGCAGGAGCATTTTAAGCCTTCGAAGGTCGGTGAACGGATCGTCGTGAAGCCGGGCTGGGAGGACTACGAAGCTGCTGATGGTGAGCTCGTTATTGAGATGGATCCGGGCATGGCTTTCGGAAGCGGTCTCCATGAGACGACTTCGATGTGCATAAAAGCCCTCGAAAAAGATCTTGGCGGGTCATACGATCCGATGCGTTATCCGATAAAGGTCCTTGATGTCGGTACCGGTACCGGAATACTCGCAATGGCGGCTGTGCTGCTCGGGGCGGATGAAGCTCTCGGCATAGACATAGACGATGAGGCGGTGCGTGTATCGAATGAGAATATAGTGAAGAACGGACTTGAGGGAAGGATCAGCATCAGGCACGGTAATCTGATGGACGGCATCAACTATGAACCGGACATTATCGTCGCAAATCTTATGGCCGATCTTGTGATAATGCTCTCCCCTGCTGCGGCAGCGCAGCTCAGACCGGGTGGAATTTATATAACTTCGGGAATACTGGACATAAAAGAAGATATCGTGAAAAAAGCCATAGAAGATGCGGGCTTTGATATAATAGAGGTGCTTGCAGACGGAGAATGGCGCGCAATTACAGCGGTCAGGAGGTAAAGGAACCAATGAAAATAAAATCGACTGTCGGGCCGCTTCTGGCACCCCTGCCGACGGTGATGGTAAGCTGCGGAAGCAGGAGGAAATCGAACATCCTGACAATAGCATGGACAGGAATAATCAACTCAAATCCTCCTATGACATATATTTCCGTACAGCCGAAGCGCTATTCCCACGATATAATAGAGAAAAACGGCGAGTTTGTGATCAATCTGGTGCCGGCACGGCTGGCAAAAGCTATGGACTTCTGCGGAGTGCGCTCCGGCCGCGATGTCGACAAGTTTGAGGCACTGGAGCTCACGCGCGAGGAGGCAGACACGGTATCGGCTCCTCTTATTGCAGAGTCACCGGTAAACCTGGAATGCAAGGTGAAAGATATAATAAGAATGCCTTCGCACGACATGTTCATAGCGGAGATAACAGCTGTCCACGTCGATGAAAGATATGTAAACGAAAAAGGTGCATATGATTTCGGAGCAATGGACCTCGTAGCATTCAATCATGGAAAATATTACAGACTTAAAGCAGAAGAACTTGGATTTTTCGGGTTCAGCGTGATGAAGCCAAAAACAGCTAAGCGCAAAGCAGCAGAAAAAGCACAGCGCAAAAAGAGATAACAAATGGAGGAAGTGTTATGGTCAAGGAAGTATGCATGGAAAAAATGCTCAGCGATGCTACTGAGAATTTCACTACAGGATTTATGTGTTCTGAGTCAGTGCTCGAGGTGCTC
>JBGUVT010000247.1:0-2150 GCA_045220485.1 Anaerovoracaceae bacterium
GGGCATCCTGTCGTATCAGGTATCGCGGAGAACTGGCCTCTGGTAGTATATGTCGGTGTTGTAGTAACAGGTATAGGATACTTTTTCTATTTCATGGGAATAAAAGAATCGGACGCGACAACAGGCTCAATGGCTTTCTTCATCAAGCCTGCGATCGCTCCGGTATTCGCGATCATAATACTTCACGAGACCGTCTTATGGAATACAGTAGTCGGGATCATCCTGTTGATCTCTGCCTCAGCGATCACCATCCGGGACAAGTTCCGCAGGCATTGATCATACAGCCGATATTTGAGTGTACGTACAAAAAGAGTGCGCTGTCAGTGTCAGTGTCAGCGCACTCTTTTTTGTGTTATAAGATTCTTGCAGAGACAGAGAATCGTCCCCACCGTCGTCAATCAACTGTCAACTTAATACTATGAAATGTTAGGATCAGTGCTAATACCACAGATCTAATGATGAACCTTGAAAAATGAATAGTGATTTATTGCCAGATAAGCTGTTTTTCGGTATATTAATAATGACCTACTTTGAAGTAAGCTTACAAGGATATTAATGCTGTATATATGGGTTAAAGGGCAGCCTTTCTATTGTTGTAATGTTTTCTTGCTCGGGTTTGTCTTTTGCGTTTGCCGGAACGGCCTGGTCGGACCTGCGAACGCTTTTTTGATGCATCTAGGATGACCTCATCGATGAGCATCTGTGTTAAAGGTGCGATCATCCAGCCTATGAAGTTCCTGCATACCTTTCCGATGATGTATGTCCTACGGGCTCTGTACTCATATGTGTTTTCAGTCCTTGAGGACTGTCCTATGATCGCATCAGCCTGACGCTTGATGAAAGACGCCAGATTGGACTGAAGCATGATGATGTAGAAGTCCTGTCTTACTGCGAGGGCTCCTGTGCCTGTGAACTCCTCGATCCGCCAGTGTTCCTTGATCTCAAGATACTTTGTCTCGATCTTCCAGCGATAGAAGTAGAGTTCGCCGAACGAGTCTGCAGTCAGCGACTTGTCCATTACATTAGTGATCAGATACTCGATCTCACCGGTCGAGAGCGTGTATTTAAGGACTCTGCATGGCACTGAAGTACCATGCAGAGTGATATATGTTACGGCATCATCGCTGTCCAGTTCGCACAAGGAATTCGGGCGCTTGAGGCGCATCAGCACCTTGCATCCGGCAGTGTACCACTCCTCATATATCTCTGCGGAGTAATATCCGCGGTCGAAGATCACTATGGAGTCTTGATCAAGTCCAAGATCCAGAAGCCGTGACATGTGCCTGAGAGAAAGCTCGCGTTCACTGAAAAACTGCTTCTCAATCGCAGCATCTACAATGACATCCTCCAGAACATCGTACAGTACCGACGAGAGAGCCATCGACCAGAACAGCTTGGGATTCTTCTTATCTGAGAGCTTTCCGAACTCCTCAAAAGTGCTTGGAGAAGACGGGACCTCCTGTGTAGACCCGTCTATTGCGAAGATATGGTACTTGCCATTCCATAGTTTCCGACCAGACACATTCTCATAGTAGAAGTTCGACGAGATCTCGAACAGTTCATGGAACAGTTCATGTCGTATCCCATATCTTGCCTTGGATAAAGCCTGTTTGGATACGGCGGGAAAGTCAAGTTCAGGAAATCTTTCGCGTAGCTGATCGAGTTTGTTGTCGATAGGCGATTTGGAATTGAACAAAAGGTACAGAACCATCTTTCCCATAGAAAGTTTGCTCTTCCTGACAAAGCGATTCGGGACCCTGAAATCTTCCAGAAAATCTTCAGAATGGAGAATATCCTGAAAATGATTCAGTAATCCGCACAGAAGTTCATTGTGTTGCATTTGGCACCTCCTTTATTAACCCTAATAAAGGAGCGGCAAACACATGTTCATTGCTTTGTCAAGTTCTTTTTCCCTGCATTTTGTGCATTTTTACCATGTATAAATCATTATTCAATTTTCAATGTGCATTGCTATTGTCTTAAGTTGACGCTAGCTTGACGACGGTGAGAACCTTCCCCTGTCTCCTATGCATAGATCCCTACAGATATTTCTCAAAGAATTCCTGGACCTTGTCGAACGGGATCGCGTTATTGCTTCCACCATCATACAGATCTGTGTGAACAGCACCCTCGATCACCATGAATTCCTT
>JBGUVT010000248.1:0-2173 GCA_045220485.1 Anaerovoracaceae bacterium
ATATGCCTTATTGCCGGCAACGATCCTGATGTCACCATAGCTTCCGTCTTCATTCATTTCAACGGACATAATGCAGGTCATGGCATCAATGCAATCAACAAAAGCTTTGAAATCCATAATTCAACCCCTTTCACTCAATCCGATAGTATAATTATACAAACGAGTTATTAATAAATCGCAAACAATAGGTTGCGATTTTGAATATTCTGTCCGTTCCCGAAAAATCCGCATCTGCCTTCAAACAGACTGTTGAATCGTTTATTTTAAACGGATGTAACAATGTTACACAGCCTCCGGCTCTTTATTTTTCGCCTGAATGAGGGTAAAATCCAGACAGATGCGGTCTTCTAAACCGGACTGCAGCATATAAGGGATTTGATGATCGAAAGGAAAAAGACTATGGAAAACAACACCTACTATCAGCCTCAGTTTAACCAGATCTATGCTCAGCCTGCTGACATGAACTACAACGAGCTGTCCAATGAATTCCTCACAATGGCTATCGTCTCATGTGCGATATCGACTTTGCCCATAGGAAGCATTATCGCCATCTTCATGGCTTCGAAAAACAGGAAAAAGCTTCTGGACTATCTTGGCAGAGGCGGATTACACACGCCGAAGATCAAAGTGTCCTCTGCACTTAGCCGCGCAGGCAAGTATTCCGGCATCGCAATGACTGTGATCTGGGCATTTTACATGCTCTATTTCCTGGCGATATTTGGATTTATGATCCTTGCAATAATCGCCAACTTGCGCAGATGATCTTCTTGCAGTCCGCAAGTTATTAATCAAACGCATCCTTTTTGTTTTTTGTTTGTTTACACCGGGGCAACTTCATTAATATTCTTAAAGATATAATGAAGGTATGTATCAGACGGCTCTATAAACAGCAGGGATGTTATTATGCAAAGCGCGATCAATCTGCAATCCGTATTTATTACCGACCTGGTATCGATCGTTCTTCTGGTCATTATTTTGGCTACCGGAGGATGGAAGCTTCCTGCACGTAAAGACGAGAGCCGTATCCTCATCACCATGATCATGGTATCCATGCTCAACTGTGTTGCGGATATCTACGTATTCTCATCTGACGGTATCCCGGGACTCGGGCATTACTACATCCTCTTGATCGGCAATACCTACCTTTATCTTTATAACCTGATCGTCGGCATCGGAGTCATTTATCTGATAATCAAGCATATCGACCACAAGGCAAAGGGCTGGCATATCCTCCTGTTCTGGTTCCTTGTAGTCACTGAGGCAACTCTTCTTGTGATCAATTTCTTCAAGCCCGTGGTATTCAGCCTGGACGAAAAGAACACTTATCACAGAGGTCCTTACTACATGCTGTTCATCGTGATTGGTTTTGTTCTCATCTTCTACGGATATGCTTATTATCTGATCAACAAGATCAGGAACCCATCATTACGCTATTTTCCTGTTATCGGATTCCTGACGCCTATCCTGATAGGCAATGCGGTCCAGATGCAGATCTACGGCATATCGCTTCTGCCCATCAGCTTTACGGTTGCCTTCGCTGCAATATCCATCGCCCTGCAGAATGAATGCATCTACATCGACAAACTTACAGGCGTTTATAACCGTTATGAGCTCGACAAGATCTTAAAGAAGGTCATAAGCAGGCGCAACATGCGGATAGCGGCAATGATGCTGGATCTCAATGATTTCAAGTCCATCAATGATACCTATTCCCACGAGGAAGGAGATAACGCACTGGTGGCATTCGCCAACATCCTTGCGGAAACGATAGGCGCTGAAGGACTCGTAATAAGGTTTGCGGGCGATGAGTTCATCATCCTCATGCCAAACTTCAGGAGTCCTGATCTGGCAGAATGTAAGAACAACATCCGTTCAAGCCTCGAAAAGTACAACGAGACTTCAGGAAAACCCTATCAGCTCTCCGCGGCAATAGGCGGCAGGATCTTCGATTCAAAACAGGACAGCATGACGGATCTTGTAAGTCAGATCGATTCGCTGATGTATTCGGATAAGAAAGCTTACTATCAGGAGCACGACCGAAGGGGCAGAAAGAATCAGTCAGAACATAAGTAAAAAGGGGACGCTCATGATATGTACCCTCTTTGCTGGACAACAGCAAGGAGGGTATTTTTATGCGTTACAGTAAAGAATTCAAGTTGAAATGTGTGAAACT
>JBGUVT010000249.1:0-2513 GCA_045220485.1 Anaerovoracaceae bacterium
GCGTTAGCTCAGCTGGGAGAGCGCAAGGTTCGCAATCTTGAGGCCAGGGGTTCGATCCCCCTACGCTCCACCACCAGACCCGTTGAATTTCAACGGGTCTATTCTTTTGGCGGTGGTTAGATGTGATTAGATAGTGATTAGATGGGACAGAATCGCACGCTATGACAGTGATTTAGCGATTTTTTCATAACGTTCATCATCTGTTGTGAGATCGTAACAGTAACATTGCTGAGTAGTTCGCAGGTCCTTATGACCAAATTCCTTCTGAATGATAAGATCATCTACACCGTTTACATGCAGTACTGATGCAACGGTCTTGCGTGTCTTATGAATGCTTCTCTGTGGTATCCCGAGTTCTTCGCAATAGTTGTTGATCATTTTGCCTAAACCGGAATAAAAGCTTTCAAAGCCTTCGTCAACACAGAAGATAAACTTATCTGTCGGCATGTCCAGTCGCTCTCGCTCCTTGCGGACCATTTCTATGATATCAAGTGCGGCAGGGACGACGCTTACAGTTCTCCAGCCTTCGCTGTCCTTCAGGCGTCCTTTAAGGCATTTCATATCATGACTGTAGGAGTCGTGAAGGATTATCTGTTTACCGACAATATCGTCAAATCTCAGAGCGGTAATTTCTCCGCGTCTCAGCCCGACATACAGAAGAAATGCTATCGCTAATGGTATAAAGATCTGCACTCTGTCTCTTTTTCCTTCATATTGCTTGAATGCATATTGTATAAGAGCATCGCGCTCATCAGGGTAGAATACCTCTGTTTCACTAGGCTTCTTAACTTCCGGTTTCAGCACTCTGTTCTTAGGTATTCTGATTCTGTCAAAAGGATTGCTGTCGATTATTTCGCGTTCTACCGCGAAAGTCAGCATCTGGCGGATGACCAAAGAGAAATTATTATACTGATGTGAGTTCATATTATTTAAACGCACCTTCTTGAGTATCCATTCCTCTATATCAGCCTTTGTAAGAGTGCGTATTGGCTGCTTTGTGATTGGTTCTCCTTCATACATTGATTTCCACGTGGTCTTATCTCTCTTGATAGTGGCATCGGTCACATAGAGACTTTTATATTCCTGCCACTCCGGCAGCAGTTCCTCTAAAGTGATCTGTTGCTTTGCACGTAGCTTTTCAGCTTCTGTGTAGAATTCAAAGAGTAGTGTGACCAGCTCATCTTGAGAACCTCTTGAGACTAGTTTTCGCCCCTTAGGCTTGTCTGCATCAGGCAAATATGTTCTCCAGCGTCCGTCTTCTCCTTCCCATATACTGTGTGAATGATTCTTTTGAACATAATTATATTTTTTCTTATTCATGGCTTTCTGCACGCCATCTGCGTCAAGCATACCATCGTCAATTAGTGATGACAATATTTCTTCGGCGGTGAAAGGTCCAGAAAAGCAATGCGTGTCGGTCGTGACAGCTGTGACAGCTTTATCCGGCGCGGTCGTCATTACTGTCACCGCCGTCACAGCTGTCACAGAGCTCGAAGGAGAGTATCCTTCCCTCAGCATGCGTTCTGCTGTATTTGTATACTATTCCTTCGTCAAGCAGGAGACTGCTCTTATACTGATTGACATACTTTGTAATGACGTTGGCGCTGACCGACTGATCGCCAAGTTCTTCAAGTAATTCAGTAGCCGAGCCTCTCCAGAAGTGTCTCTCCCTGATAAAGTCCACCAGTTTATGCAAGACCTCAGGCGTGTTCACAGCTGCGATCTCTTCCTGAGTCCTGATGTTGACGAGCTCCCATTTACAGTCATTGAATTCCATACTGACTTCAAGAGGCTGGATGTCTCTGCCCTTGATGTGAAGCGTCCCCCTGTTGCTGTACTCATTCTCTCTGTCAAGAAGCAACATTGTATCAACAGCACCATTCAAGCCTTTGGTGCCGTTTAGTCTGTTGAATATGTTGTGCGCATCGCCCTGCTTTCTGGTGTGGTGTACAACGAACACTGACAGTTTGTGTTTCCTGCCAAAGTCCTTAAGTATCATAACGTCAGCATAATCATTGGCATAGCTGACTTCCTTGCCGTTACCACGGATAAGCTGAAGCGTGTCAATGATGATGACATTAATGTCAGGTTTTTTCTCAAGAGTGTCTTCAAGCTGCTCCATAAGGCCGTCGTCCAGAGTCCCGCTCTGTATGCCGAGCAGGAGCTTACCATAACCGACCTCATTTGTAAGATTGAAGAGCCTTCTCTGGAGCCTGACATAAGTGTCTTCAAGACTCAGATAAAGAACATTTCCTTGCTTGACAGGATGTCCGAGGAAATCCTGTCCTGTGGCTATACATATTGCCATGTGAAGCATCATCCAGCTCTTGCCGGACTTCTCATCACCAGCAAGCACGTTTACACCACCTGGGATCAGATCTTCAACGATGAATCCGGGATCATTGAGCGGAATAAGCAGCAGTTCCTGCGCATCTACTAGTTTTAATGGTTTATACATAATGAAACCTCCATTTTTTTGCAAAACAAAAAGACCCCCGTTAGGGAGTCGAGAT
>JBGUVT010000250.1:0-5140 GCA_045220485.1 Anaerovoracaceae bacterium
TATGGTTATAGCCTAATACCTTCATATGGAAGGCGTTGCAATACTCCGCAACCTTTTTTCCTACATTTCCAAGACCAATTATTCCAATCGTTTTTTCAGAAAGCTCTGCTCCGTTATAATTCAAATCTCTTTCATCCAGATGAGACTTTAAGTATGAATCGAGGTAGTTGATATTTTTATACCAACAGAGAATGAATGCCATAACATGCTCAGCAACTGCATTTGCATTCACCCCGGAAGCATTGCAGACTTGGATGCCATATTTTGTGCAGTCTTCGAGATTTACATTATCAAATCCTGCACCTGTTTGAATTAATTTAAGTCTGGGTGCTTTTTCCAGCAAATCTGCGTTGACTTTGATATGCTCTGGTATTAGCACGTCCGTGTCTTTTAATTCTTCTTCCGCTGATTCATGAGAAAGCAGGAATTTTACTTCCCAATCCTCTGGAAATCTATTTTTTATCTGTTCTTTTGCTGCATCCGGGAAATTTCCGATTATAACAATTTTCATTTAAAAACTCATCTGCCTCCACAATTGATTCTCCGAGTTCTTCATGACCGCCCGGCAGTGCATAGCCTCTCCAGTCTTTTTTACTCTGTTTTGATGCAGTATCGTATTGCCGTCTTCGATCAGGCATAATCCTGTCAGTTCGGCATTTTCTGTTCTATGCATCTGTTTATCTTCCCGTTTTCGGCTGCCCGTACTCCCGCTTCATAGCCTCCGTGGAAATCACCCACTGCTTGCCGTATTTACAGGCGTCCACACCGTTGACCAGCTTCCCGTAGGCAATTGCCTTGCGCAGGGTGCTTTCGTTCAGCCCCCAAAGCTGAGTGGCATCGGTAAAGGCCATGAGGCCGTCAAAGGGCGTCTTGACTGTCTCGCCGTTTGCGAACAACTCGTCGCAGGACAGATCAAGATTGTCATTCCAGATAATCCCGTAGCCTCCTGTATCGACCTCTACGCTTGAAAACAGTTCCGGCGTATTTTCCAAAGCCTTGAACGGCGCCCATTTTGCAAATAGGGGCTTCACGTCATAGATTTTGGTCACGCCTTCCGCAAACTGTACGCTCAAGCGATAGTCCGGCAGCGCATTGACCGCTTTAACCTTGTGGAACATCGTATCAACTCCTTACTCAAGGGGAGAAAGAGGCTTAAACTCCTGTGTCTCCCACATATGCAGAAGATCATCTTTGTGGATAGCAGACCATTCCCTTACCATAGCAAGTGCCTTGGGCGGCAGATGCCCCTCCAGCACCTCGCCTGTCTGAATATCAATGGCAGCCATATCTTCGCCGTAAAGTGCATGAATGTGCGGCGGATTATGCTCCGCCTGCTGGAAATACATACGAATGATGATTCCGTAGAATCTTGACAATACGGGTATAGATGAAACCTCCTATTGTTAGTCACTTATATTATATCACGAAATCGTGAAATATCAACCGTCTTCCATAATATATATTGACTGGAAATGAAAGGTCACATATGAAATGTTCCTTCAGAATAACAGCTACAGGGTATCTGAGCTGTTGTTATCAGAGTGTTATCATTCAGTTATGGAGTTTCGACTATCCTGAACGGCGGTAGCCAATCCTATCAATCACTCCTTCTTCGTTAAGTTGCTTAATCAGCCTGTCAATCGTTCTCCTGGATATACCCGTTGACTTTCTTATAGTCCTTACCGCTGCATTTCACGATTTCGCGTCCTCTGCCTCTGCTGCTCTGCGATCAGATCTCTGCCGTCAATTGCCGCGATCAGCACATCCCGCAGCCATCCTTCCGGCAGCATCATAGCGACCTTTTCAACGATTGTCTTCATTTTCCGCAGAGCAGACAGTTCCATCCTCTCCGGTATGGGAAGGCGACGCTTCTTCTCCAGCTCCGCTTCTTTCTCCCGCAGTCTCTGCTCCTTATCCCACAGCACCCGTTGATTGTATTCTGCAATATCCACCCGTTTTGCTGTCGCCAACAGATTCTGGTATTTTTTCGGAGATATCTTATAATCGCCGCCCAGCGTCTTCTGTGGTCTAGGAAGGGCTTTCACCTCTTCTTCTGTCATAATCCGGATTTTGACCTGCCGGTTTCTCTCTTCCAGCTTTTTGTTCTGATCAGCAAGCTCTCTCTGTCTGTCCTCCAGATCTTCTACGACCGCCTCCTTTTCCACGATAGCTGTTTCCAGTTCCTGTTGCTTCCTGCGCTTATACTCGAACCCTTCGAGGCCGTATTCCGGCTTATTCCGGCGATGTTGTTCTTTCTCTTCTTCGGTCATGCGATCATAGACTTTACAATCCTCTACTTCATAGCCCCGTTCCCGCATCCGCTTCGGGTATTCCGTATTCACGAAGGTGAAGAACTTCAGATTGAACTCCACCTTCGCATTGAAGGACAGAACACCATTCTTATCCTTTGTCAGCGGAACAACGATGCGATGAGTATGCGGTGCTTTTCCGCCAAATTCATCGAAATGGATGACCTGTGCGACAGTGATCCAATCAGGATTCCAGTCCCTCAAGATCTGATCCAACACATCCGAACTGGCTCTTAGAAACCAGATCTGTTCTTCTCTTGACAGCTTCTCCATATACTCCATCGGTGGCTTTTCGATCATCTCGATACCGGTGACTGCGTCACATCGCAGGGCTCGTTTGCTGTGCGCCTTTTTGTCGGCATTGACCTGATCAATATATTTCTGAACCTCCGCTTCCATATCCATATCAGTGGAACCGCGCAGCCAAACATTCTGATCCGTCATCGAACGATCTATGGTTTCATCCCTGCCGCGACGCACATCCCGCATCTCATCCCAAGCAGCCCTCACACTGCAGGTGCCGGCTTTCCTGCCGTTATGCTTCTGTGTGGACGGCGACAGAGACAGCTTCATACAGGGTAATCCCACATGCATTCTTCTCACCTCTTTTTTGAATTGCCTCGGTGTTTTGTTTCAAATGATTCCGACCTGCGGCAGCCTTAAGGATTAAGTATGTGACCTCGTACTTAAGGATTCCCTTAAGTGTCGGTCCTCTCCCGAGGGGGACGCTCGCACTTCCTCCAGAGTGCATCGCTCAGGCGTTTCCACCCTGCACCCGGACCAAAGGCTGCGCCTCTGGACTCTGCCGGCTGCCGCTTTGTCAGGGGCAAAAGGGGCATTTTCAAATCACTCTCACAAAAACTCTGCTTCCGTTTTTTCTGACGGAGTGACCTCATTTTGCCCCTTCTGCCCCTTTCTGCCAGCTGCGGATCAGACAGTATCAAATGGAATTTCGTCATCCTCACCGAGTTCCTCAAATCCATTTTCCCGCACAGCCACGCCGCGATAGCAGATGATTCCCTGATACTTTGTCACGGTATATCCCTTCCGTTCCATCGTCATCAGGAATTTTGCCTTTCCAAGAGACTGGCGGCCGTTGTCACTGCAGTAATCATCGTACATCGCATACATTTTGCTGCGCGGAATCCGGCTGCCCTCCCTGCAACAGATCGTTTCGTCCAGGAAGGCCTGTACACTGTCGGAAGCCCGGCGCAGCTTCTCCACCATTTCTTTGCTGTGCTCACTCTCCTCAAAGTGTCCGCGCTCATAAAGTGTCGATAGTGCTCCCACAGCCATATGAACAGCGAACTCCATCTCCTGTGCTACTTTGCTCTTCAGTCGGGTATCCTTTTGATCCGCTGCAATTACATGATTCAGTTCCAGTACCAGCAGCCTCCGGTAGTAGGCATCCGATTTGTCATCCAGATTCTCCGGCATGCCATTTGCCGAAAACAGCAGCTTTGCCCGGCTGAAAAAATGCGTTGCATCGTCACCTTTCTTCTCAAAGACCAGGGCGTCTTCTCCAACAGCCTTCTTCACTACATCCGTGGACGACATGGCTTTGCAGGGAATATCACCGCAGGCATTCAAAAGTTTCCCGAACATCCCCGTTGCATAGAAGCGCTGATTCAAATCCTGTATCGGAATATTGGAACAATTCTCGATCCCCACCAGCTTCTGCACCAGATCGATCAGGATGGATTTTCCTGTTCCGCCGTTGCCTGTAAGCATCAGAAACTTCTGCATCTGGGTATCAGTTGTCATGCAGTAACCTGCATATTCCCAGAACATCTGCTGCTCCTGGGGATCCGGAAGCGAAGTGGCCAGATAAGACCGGATCACTTCTCCCCCTGCAAGCACGGAGGTCTTCTCGCCCGGATGAAATTCATGGGGAACCTGGTTCAAGGACAGATACTTTGGATCATGCTCAATCATCACGTCTTCAATCGGATCATAATAGCCGTTGCGGAAGTTTATCCAATGGGCTGGCATGTTATAGAGATCATAAAAATACTTCTGCACCTCCGGCTGTATGATCAGCAGAGCATAGATTCTCCCAATAGCCCCAATCTTCTTAAGCTTTCGGTACAGATGATTCTGAATGACCCTTTTCAGGCGGCAGCCATCCGGATCCTCCCTGTATACTCCGTGATCATAAACATACGGGATGCCGCGCAGGACAAAAAACGGAATCTTCTCCAGAATCTCCTCGACGATTGCGATGTCAAACGCATTGGTAGGATTTCCATTCTTATCCAGGATGTGAAACCGGTCCAGATCCGGCTCTGTCTCCGGAGGCTTCTCATACCGTTCGATAAAGCTATGCAGCAGTTTCTGCATCTCGGTTCGGTGCGACAGTTTTTGCAGATAGTCCTTATCCTTAAACAGCATCCATCCTTCCCGATAATCGAGGTATTCCTCTTTAAAGAATTCCGCCAATGTGTCATTTGCTTTTTTCGTAGAGCAGGCAGGGACATACATATAGTCCATCCTGTAAGATCCACAATTAGTAGTACTGCTCAAATACTCTGTCAGGTCTTCCAGACTGAATATACCTTCCGTGTCTTCCTTCAGTACCACCGCACAGAAGCCGGCATCAATGATACTTAGCGCAAGATTGATATTGTCCACGATGAACATATATTTCTTATCCAACGTGTCCGGCTCAGTGTGCATATAGTTCTCAAATATTAAGCGATTCATTGTGTTCCACCTCTCTGTAATCAGGAGGATGCGAATGAAAAAAAGCATTGAACCCGGAAACAATATCGCTTATACTGTAAGTGTATTTGATACAGAACGATTGCTCTTGTTCTGCGCCAACAGAACAG
>JBGUVT010000251.1:0-5523 GCA_045220485.1 Anaerovoracaceae bacterium
AGTAGAGGTTTTTCGCTCTCTTCATTTTTCAATAGATTCGCAGCATCCATTGATGTCAGCTTAAAACTTGTCCGCAGTGCTTTTTTCTGACAAATTAGCACAAACAGCTCATTAATATCTGCGATGTTCTCACTCGTAATAGAATTAAGCGCAGCTGGTGGAATGGCTATTTCAAGCTCCTCTTCTATAGCGGACAGTCGTTCGAAAAGATCACTTGATAATTGAAAGTGGTTGATTAGGTCGGGAAGCGTAATGCTTTCCTTTTCAGCAGAATACGTCTTGTCTTGGACGAAAAAGAAAGAGAGTAAAGAGACCGCTATTTTAAGTCCTTCAGAAACGTCCTTAACAGTCTTTGCATTTTCGTAGTGTTTGGTAAAAGAAACCTGAGCATTGTGTAAATTCTCTTTCGAAAAAGAGAGCGAAAGAGAAACGACCGAGTTGGGCATGGACTCCAGAACTATTCTATCGCTCAGATCTTTTCGTATCAGTGTGAGTGTTTTTTTCTCTCCATCAACAGAGACTTCAATAGGTACATGATCGAATGCAGGGAAAACCATGGATTTACAGATTTGATCGTGAGTTTCAATCGGATAGGAAGAATCATTGCTATTTACACTTGTAGATATAGATTCTACTCCGTCTACATTGACAGCTCGTCCCTCTTTATAAGCTGTTTCTATTGCTTCATAAAACTTTTTTTGAGAATCGTGATCTTTGAACACGATTGTCCCCTCATATTTTATATCATCATTAGAGAAGATGCTTTTTAGAAGATTTGGCATTTTACCAGTCCTTTCTTATTTCATCTAAAACGAGTATTTTGCTAACAAGAATACTCTTTTGGATTGAAATACTCTCACCCTGCTGAAACTGGCTATCAGGAAGATCTAAGATTGTACCTATTATTTTTACTCTGGCAGCAGCGTCTGGAACAACAATATACCGAATATCATCATATTCAAACTCCAACCATAGCCGCCGGTATTCCTCGGCCTCCAAGCGACGATTTATAGAATTTGCTAATTCCATAAGTTTGGGATTCGCAATAATATTCTGGATTCTGAGATCAGATAGTTCTTCAAAACGTGGAACATATCTCCATTCGCATTCATCATGAAAATTCTTGTATATCTCTACATCTACAGAAGATCCGTCAGTCCGTTTGATGCGCCTATGCATTATCCCTCGTAGAGGTTTGCTAAACGCAATCCGGTAAAGGACATCTTGTTCAATCGCAGGAGAGATACTGTCGGCCGACACTGCCTCTTTTACAACGTTAGAGAAATATCGAGAATAATTGGATTTCGTGTTAATGTATTGTATTGGTTGGAGGCCACTTTTTTCGCCCCACTTTTTAGAAAAAGAAATAGCATACCTTCCGTAATAATCAAAATGCGTATTGTGTTTTCCGATCTCATCTTTTTCGCTTGGACTCAGAGAATTAAAAGAAGCTCCTGTTCCTTGAACATTGAAACTGTCAGCTAATTTATGAAATGGAATGTCACAAAAGCATTTTTGTAAAACCTGTATCTCCGAAAACTTGTACGGCTCACCACCAAGCTCCAAGTATTCTATGTTTTCCGTGCAATAACGCGGCACTAATGCGCGTCGCTGAAGAGCCGCTTGCAAGTATGTATCTTTCGTCACGAAGTGAAACAGAGTATTTGCACTTTGGGCGTAATCCTCTAACGGTATGAATCTTTCGTCCATATTACTCCTCGTTCCTGCGCAAAAGCAGCTTAATATCTGCTAAATCAAAGATCCACGGTAATTAATTATACCATGGATCACGTTAATTGTATATGGGTTTGCGGCGATAGAAAGTGTACTCAAAATATTGCCACACGCCAGTTTTTAGATACAGGGTTGCTTTTTCATGGGCGTTGTCAACGATCCGTTGATCAAAGCCGATGAGCTGCAGAAGATCTAAAATGGAAGGAGGGCGGAAAAGCCCTCCTTGAAACTTGTCTCACGGTGAGACACATTTCTGCGTTCACAGTTTTTTTCCTTTTCTTATCGACACAATTCCATTAGAGATAATCAGTCCGATAACACCACTCATACCTCCCGTAAGTGACTGAGGAATACCGTATAGGTTGTTATCAGCTAATATCCTTGATGCGTAGATTTCAGCCGCCAAAACAATAATTCCCAAAATTACTGTCAGCCAGCCTCTGTTGATAATCTCTCTTGAAATTAATTCTTTTTCTGATTTAGCAAGGTCGGTCATGCTTGCTACAATTAGTTCTTGTGATTCATTTTCTATTCCCAACAAATCTATAACGGAGAATTGCAATTCCGCCGCGATTTTATCCAAAAGTGCAATATCGGGAAAGTTTATGCCACGCTCCCATTTGCTAACAGCTTTATCTGTCACATGAAGTCTTTCAGCTAACTCTTTCTGTGTGAAGCCGAGCTCCTTCCTGCGTGCCGCTATCATATTACCAGTATATAAAGCATCCATATGATCGCCTCCCGTTTGAACTATACGCCAGAGGGAGTTTTGAATCAATCGACAAAAAGTAGAATGTAGTTTTTAAGGGTGATTGACTCTTTCACTCCGCAACATTGACTATCTTCAAGCCTTGGGATCGGGCGTAGTTTACTGTATAAGCTGTGCCGCCGGATTGTTCCGTGAGGTAGCAAATACAAAGACTGCTGCAATCAACTAAATGACGATTCCTCTTGTGCATACAGCCGCTGTAATACTGCTCGGAGGTGTATGTCACTTTATCGGCGGCTTTCATGATCCGGTCATACTCCGCTACATCGGCCTGCTTCCATCCCCTCGTCTGATCGCGGCAAGGGAGGACAAGGATCAAACGAATCTCCGGGTAGATTTCCCGCAATCGCAAAACCGTTTGCGCGGCCAGCGTATCAAAGCCGAGCGCGCCGCCGCAGCCGAAATAACGGTAGCCTTGTTCGATGGCTTCGATCACGGCCTTTTCAAGCCTCTTTGCGATTTTTCGCCGGGACAAAAGAGGTATGTCTCTATGTCCCGTAAAACAAGCTGTACGATCCTTAATTGAATTTCACCTCGGATTCTCTTGATTATATCGTCCGTTGTTGAATTAAGTCAACAAAGCGCGATTAAGTTTATCGCCTGTTGTGGATATAATTTAACAAGACGACAAGAGAAAGGGTGAAACTATGACCTCCGATGAACTGTGCTTACTGCAAATAGGGCAAAGGATTTCAGAGCGCCGGAAGAAGATCGGCTATACGCAGGAGGCGCTTGCCGAAAAAGCAGACTTGACCCCGCAGTTTGTTTCTTATGCGGAATCCGGCAAACGAGCCATGCGCCCGGAAAACCTTATGAAGATTGCGCGCGCCCTCAATGTAAGCACGGACTATCTGCTCACCGGGGAGGTCACAGAAAAGGATCAGCTTCTCTTGTCGGACAAAATGCGAAAGCTCACGGCGGCACAGTTCCGCACGATAGAGAACATCGTGGATGAATGTATCGCGCTGAACGAAAAGGCAGAGAAATAGAGTGTATGAAAGTCAGGGCTTGTCTCTGGCTTTCTTTTTTGCAAAAAAAGGACGCGGCACCGAAGCACCACGTCCGAAAAACGCTGAACTCCCTTGCCGCGACGCAGCTTTGACTTCTTTGGAGAAATGCAAAGCAGGAGAAGCGTTTTTGCCGAAGCAAAATCGCACTTCTCCAAATGAAGTCTTATTAAACTGCGTCGCAAGCAGATTATAACATGAGACCATCGGAAAAGCAACGAAGGAAATGTGTCTCACGGTGAGACACATTTCGAGAAAGAGCCTGCTTCTCCACTCACGGAGTAGCAGGCTCTGCGCTTTAAGCGTCTGGCTCGTCGCTAACTACGATCTTGAATTTTATCACGCCGAGTTTGGTTTCCTTTTTGCATTTGGTACAGTATAAGGGGAAATTCAGAAGTACTGTGTCCTCGTAGATTTTGATTTTCGTTCTGGCTCCGCATTTTGGACATGGAAGCCAGAGCATTTCTTTTTTCCCGTCTATTTCTATCATCCCTTTCTTTCAACTGGAGTGCATGATGCCAATTTATGCATGCTTTTCTTGTCAAAGAGCATTTTTGGGGCAAGTATTTACACACTCCATGCACAAAATGCACTCAGTACCATTTATCCTTTTTCTTGAATTATCAGTCACATCTACATTCATAGGACATACCCGCTTGCACTTGCCGCAAGAGATACATTTGCTTTTGTCACACTGGATGCGGGACAATGAAAAATAGCTCATTGGCTTTAAAAATACCGTTATTGGACATATATACTTGCAGAAAGCTCGGTTGTCTTTGAATGCAAAAGCAAGTGCTATTCCGATAACGTAATATGCCACATTCCCGATGATGAACGCCCAAAACATAATCCGTTCGATATTGCCGACTTTGGCAAGGAATAACGCAGCCACGAATATCAAGGAGGCCGCAAATGTGATGTATCTGATCCATCCGATTTTCTTTCTTGGGTGCAATGGCGTTTTGTAAGGGAGAAAATCTAGGATCATAGCTGTCCAACACGCATAGCCGCACCATCCTCTGCCAAACAGCAGAGGGCCAAATATTTTAGCAACAGCATAGTGGATGGTTGCGGCTTCAAAAACACCGGTGAACAGATAATACCAGAATCCCTCAATCTGCATATTTTCATGACAGATGAGCCCCAGGTAAACCAGCATATACAAGCCAACCAACAGCTGAACGATACGCCGTGCATGCTTGTATTTTCGGATAAACAGAAAGATACCCAGCGAAACGGAAAGCCCGATGTAGCTGAAGTTAAACAAATAGAATATTTTGCCCTTTGTCAGCCACAAAGTTATCGCAACGGTTTCAAAGAGAATTAGCATCAGAATCGGTGCCCTGTACTTTTTCAAGTGATCACCTCCGTTTGTTCTATGCCGATCATTTCTCCGATGCAATCTTTGCTGGATACCATTTTTGAAACCATGCTGTGAATAGCCCCAACAAGATTGGTACAGTTTGGTTCAGCAGAATCAAAACCAAGTATGGCACCCGTCCGCTGAGAAGGAGGGTCCAACCGGCTGTAAGAATATATAGCACACCCCATGCAACGGCAATACGATAGTTGGTCCTCATAAAAATGGGGTTGTTTAGCGCGTTTTCTCCATAGCTGTACTTCACATACGCAGCGCAGAGAGGTTCTTTTGTCAGGCAGGAAACTAGCCAAAGTGATCCAAATAGAAAATAACTCAAGACCACTGCTAACTGACCCTTTCCTGTGACAGAAGCTAAAACCGCCAGCAGCGCCACAATCAAAAAGGAGATCTTGTCGTAAATACAAAGCTCATGCTGCCCCATGATAAGTGGCAGACATGCACAAACGAAAAGCGTTACCAGCGCGCCGACATGAGTATGGATAGATACTGCCACCCAGAGCGTAATCCAGGCACTGAGCATGGTGATCATCAACGGGGGCTTACTTGCTTTTTCGACGATGGTGCTTTTTCGTGTGTTTTGCCGCTTTCCTGCACTACCAAAGTATTTACCCCAGTTCATCATTAGTGAG
>JBGUVT010000252.1:0-2685 GCA_045220485.1 Anaerovoracaceae bacterium
ACAGGATAACGAAGAAAAGAACACGCAAACAGCTGACGATTTCAACTTTGACACCGCCTATTCTGAATACCTGAACGATGAAGATGATGGTTATGACGAAGATGAAGAAGAATATTTCGGGTTATCTATGTGAGCAGCGAGATTCGCGCCCCGTTTCGCCGTATTTCGCTATGTGTGCGATTTGTTGTAGATAGGCGAGAAAGTTTCCGTCAAAACCGTTTGCTCCGTTTTTGAGCGTATGTCGCGGTTTGTAACGAAAGCCCCATCCTTTGTCTTTCGTTATTCACCTTTTTCGGCGATTTTGATGTTTTATCATACTCAGCGAGATACATCTAAAGCACTATCAGGAATCGTCAGTGTTACCACTGTGCCTCCTTCTTTGCGAGGTATGATGCTCATACTTCCCCCACACATGATTACCAAACGCTGCTGTATGTTTTTTAGAGTGATGTGCGGCTTGCTGTCGTTGGAGAGATCAAAACTCGGACCGGTATCTTCCACGATGATCTCGGTGACGGAATCCGTGCGCCGTGTCCGTATAGAGATATGCAGCGATTCGTAATTGGGATTCATACTGTGCTTGACAGCGTTTTCCACAATAGGCTGAAGGGTCAGCGGCGGCAAGCGAAAATCGGTAAAAGGTGTATCATAATCAACAATAAGCATATCCTCATACTGCGCTTGTTCTACGGCAAGGTAAGCGCGGGTGTGTTCCAGTTCCGTGGAAAACGGAATGGTGCTTTCGGTGGCTACGGCGTTGAAATTCTTGCGCAGATAGTTGGTAAAATCCATTGTGATTTGCTGAGCTTTTTGGGGATCGAGCCTGCAAAGACTATAAATGCTCATTAAGGTGTTATAGATAAAATGCGGTCGCATTTGCAACACCATGACGCTGGCTCGCTCATGAGCGATTTCCTGTTGCTGCCTGACGATTTTCTGTTGTTGGCGGCGATCCTGCTCAATCTGATCGGAGAGGATGAAACTGTACATGGCCAGCGCAGAGAGAACGTAGCTGACGTCAATGAGCGGGAAAACGTCTATGAACAGATGTACGATCAGCGTAACCGTAATCGGCAGTATGGCAATGATGAAAGCGAGAAATACTTTGCGGGAAAGCTGTGTCCGACGTCGCATTGTGCCTATGAAATTAAGCAGCATAGCCACAATTATCGGTACAAGAGGAAGCCAGTAAAGGGAACCGCGAAAATACTGGTCGTCCGGTGTGATATACATGAAATCGTCGATGAACAGGGTGCTGACAAGCAGGGCAGCAAAAACTGCCCACAAAACGAGAACAGCGTGAAAGAGCTTGCTCGTGCGTATGTTTTCACCACAGCAATGCAACAGATAAGCCGTCAGCATAAGCAGCGGCAGCGAGAGCAGCAGGGATTCCAGAAGCAGAAGAAAAATGAATACCGCTCTTGGAACGTTATAATATTGGAAAATCACCTCAATGATGTTTGACAGGCAGCCCAGCAGAAAAACGATGAAATAGCTCATAAAAAAGCGCCTGCTCCAGTGGTCAATTCCGGGAATGACAACGGTAAACCACAATCCTATAGCGCTCAAAAGCAATGCTGCGCCAAATGTGGAAAAAGAAAGGAGTTCAACCCAGTTGTTCATTCGTCCTCACCTCTCAAAGAAAACGGATAGCGCAGCTTTTTTAGTTGTCTGCGGACGTCCTCCGTGATCAACGGCTTGACCATAAATCCACAGGCGTCGGTGTCCCATGCGTTGAGGGAATATTCGGGATATGCTGTCAGATAGACGACTTTTGTGCAGGGATTGATTTCAAGCAGCTCACGGCAGAGATCAAAGCCGCTGATCACGCCCATCTCTATATCCAGAAAAGCCAGATCGGTTCGGTGTTTTTTTGCGTATTCAATCGCTTCTTGCGGGCGGCTAAAGCTCGCTATGGCGGCGTTTGGCGCGACCTCCTCTAAAATCAGCTGATTGTAGGAGAGAATGACCTTGTTGTCGTCCACCATGATAATGTTGAAGGATTCGTTGATCTCAGCTGTGGCGGAGAGCAGTTTTTTGACGTCTACCCTCAGAACCTCGGCAAGACGGATGATCATGGCGGCGTCCGGCAGCCGGCTGCCGCTTTCCCATTTGGAAATGGTAGCCTTGTTTACAAACATGAGGTTTGCAAGCTGACTCTGGGTAAGCCCCTTTTGAATTCTCAGTTTTCTTAATGTATCCGCAAACTGGATGTTCATGGTATCGGTACGCCTCCTTTTATGTCATTTATTATAGTCCAATACAATCGTAAACGCAAGATGGAAGGAAAATCATGGTTGGCATTCCGGCAACTCCACTTGAATTGCTCTGGAAAAGATGAAATAATAGAATTAATCAGCACCTTTGGGTGTATTTAGCAAAGGATGAATGCAGGCATGAGAGTGAGATCCCTCGAATCCCTGCAAAATATAGAAAGATTTCAGAAAGGAAAAAACTAATGAAAAAGAGACTTTTTGCATTGGCACTGAGCGCAGTATTGGTATTCAGTCTGGCGGCATGCGGAGGTCAATCCTCAGCAAACAACAGCACAACAACCGACGCTGCGCCAACAACAGCAGCAGAAACAACCACAACGGCAAGCAACGCAGAATCGCCCAACTATTCCGATAAAGCATGCTGGTACCAGATCCCGGAAATCACGAAGGACGTTGACACATTCTTCGT
>JBGUVT010000253.1:0-6257 GCA_045220485.1 Anaerovoracaceae bacterium
GAAACAGGACTGCTCGACAAGCAGCTGAAGATCCTTCTGGATATGGAAACGATTCAGAAAACGAATCCTATCAATCGGAAGAATGATAAGAGAAAGCAATTCTACGAGATTACTGATAACCTGATGCGTTTTTACTTCACATTTATCTTTGGATCAGCTGGGACTATCACAAGGATCGGGGGTGAGCAGTATTATAAAAGGAATATTGAGGGAGAATTCCTGAGGCAGTTTGTCAGTAGGCGACTGGAGGGAATAGCTCTACAATATTTCCACAGACAGGCTGTGTCCGGACGGATTCCTGATATCGAAGACTTTGGCAGTTACTGGTATGACGATCCTGAGACAAAAGCAAACGGCGAATTTGATTGCGTCATCAAGAGGAGCGGCGAGGAGTTTGACTTTTATGAATGCAAATACTTCGACCGACCGATGACGCTGAAAGAGTGCGATCAGGAGAAAGCGCAGTTAGTAACAATACAGGGAATCACAGTTTCCAGAATTGGATTTATATGCATAGGAGGGTTTGAATTCGAAGCCATGGAGAATTACATTCTGATTGACGGAAACCAGCTGTACTCGTCTACATTATAGAATCCTCTCAATGAGTTCAAAAGCATGAAGTGCAAATTCTTTTCACTTCATGTTGGTGTGATCGAAGGCTTTCGAAGTAGGGGATTATATCGAGATCAGGGATGCAAGTGCAGGAACCGTCACCAAAATGGGGCTCAGGAAGACGGAGCTGGTTTCGAATAACGGCAAGACCTTCTCAATACGCAACAGCCACATCAGCAAGGTAACAAATCACTCGCGTATGGACGATAAGGCCCGGCAAGAGAATGCGGCCCCAAAGGGTAAAAGGCCGTAAAAGAGAATAAGTCTCCAAATGAAGATAAGTCAGGGAAAGAGTCTGCTGATTAGAACTCTATTCCAACCTCATACGCAATGTGAATATCACGTTGATAGAAATGCGTGTCATTCCCTAAAGGACTAGGCGCTGCGCGACGTCGCAAATCCCTCTCTCCGCCATCAACCCGTTGGATCTTCATTTTTCCGACGGGTTTTTCTGTGGGCAATTAATATTACACGGGGACTTTATCGGTTGGATGGCCTTTGCCGGCATGATATAATGCAGTCGGAAGACTGGAAGTAAAAAAGGAGATAAAATGAGCCTTACAGTTAAGTGTTATCCTTATGGACCGCTTGGTGAGAATACATATCTCATCGTAGATGATCAGACAAGTAAGTGCGCTGTGATTGATCCGGGTTATTTTGGAGACGTTATTATTTCAGATATCGATAAATGCAGCAGCCTTGACTTTATTCTTCTTACTCACGGACATTATGATCATTTTGCCGCTTGCCTCGACTATCTGAATGATTATCCGGATGCAGTGTTTGCAGCACCTTCTGATGATACAGAGCTTATGTATCACAGCACGGACAATAAATGGTTTGCGAACGGCAGCAGCCGGTCTGTTTGTCCGGAGGCATCATTACTGGTCAGGGAAGATGATACGATCAGACTTGGTGAGACTGAGATCAGAGTTATCGGAACACCGGGTCATACAGGCGGAGGAATTACATTCTATGCAGACAAAATGGCTTTTACCGGTGACACTCTGTTCAGACTATCTGTAGGAGCTACGAATTATAAGACGGGCAACTGGGAAACCATGGTCAGGACTATACAGACAAAGTTATATTCGCTCCCGGATGATACTGTCGTATATCCGGGACACGGTCCGGCGACAACGATCGGCTTCGAGAAAAAGGCAAATCCTTTTGTACAGAGCTGTAATATAGACTGATAGTGGAGATGGATGAGATAGTGGAGGATAACCATTGAATAGTATTATCATAGAGTCCGGAACACAAGCCATTAGAAATAACAGCTATTCCGGTAACGCCGAAATAAATAGTGTTACTGTGGCTGACAGCGTAATGGAAATTGGAATCGGGGCTTTTTCAAATTGTAAAAACCTTGAGACCGTAAGACTTAATAAAGGGTTGACCAGACTAAAAAAAGAAGTGTTCTCAGGCTGCGAAAGGCTAAAAGAGATAAATATTCCTAATACTCTCCAAAGCATTGGCGAGTGGGCTTTCAGAGGCTGTAAAAGTCTTAGGGAAATTAATATCCCGGAAAGTGTAACCGAAATATGCGCGGAATCTTTTCTGGATTGCCCGAATCTTACAATATGCGCTATAGAAGGCTCATTTGCGGCCGGCTATGCGGAAAAGACCGGTATTCCTCTTATAAGAGTAGATACTCCTTAATATGATTACAGAAAAATACGGGGCTTGCCGGAAATGGTCAAGCCCCGTATTTTTTGATGGATTCCGATCAGCTGAGTTGTACTGCTGCGGCATCATCAGGGAAAAAGTATGCTTTAAGATCATGTATATTGTGTGACGTGTATTCGCTCAGTACACGCCCTTCAAGCTGGTATGTTCTGATAAAACGTTTGCCGTCTACAGTGCTCCATTGCTCCATGTCCCAGGTCAGGTAGCCGATATCATCGGTCTTTTTTTCTTTAAGAATCAGATCCACCTGACGGCCTTCTTTCATCTTCTGAATAAGATCTTCTCTGGTCAGATCAGCTGTCTCGTTTTTTACAATGTCTTTTACCTGCATTTTGTTTCCTCCGGCGTTCAATTGATCGTTAAGAGTCATTTAAAAAGAATAATTAGTGACAATGGAGTTATAGACTAATTAATACAAATATTCAATACATTTACAAAAACACTATAGAAAAAGCACATAGAAAAACAAGATATCTATTGAATGCATTTATAACACTTGATAAAATTTTATCAAGAAATAGGGGCTTTTTTAATAAAGGGTCTGAGTCCTCCCGAGAGAGAACCGGACATTAACATTCAGGGCTTTTTATGTCCTGATGTTATGAGCTGGCCGCTGAAGAGGCAAGTTCAGCAAAACAGCAGATTGCTGAATGAAACTTTCAAGCAAAAGGATCGGGAAGGATACCTATTTCTGAATCATTAATAATATGATGAAACAGGGAGAATGCTGTTTGCATTTATTATGCAAAGCATTCTCCCTTTATTTATTCCCGGAGAAGATATATGAAGTACGTTATTCTTACGAACAATCCGCTTGCAGCAGATGAATTCAAAGAGACACATGATGTTGAATTCGTTGACGGTAAGCTTATTGACGTGCTCATAAAGGCCAGAGATATGGTCAATTGCGGCGGCGTACTTCTGAATCATCCTCTGTATGGAAGCGTTAAGCCAAATGAAACGCCTTACAGATCGCTTCTTTTAAAGAAGCCGGCAGTACCGTCTGACGGGAGCTTCCCGGCAGCTGATCCTGAGTCTGTAAGGCTGATAGGAAATGCTGTAAACGCTTTCAACAAATTTATCGTTAAGAAGGAGATCACCAATCAATCTCTTCTGGAAGATTTTCAGGTCGTTGACCTTAGTCTTCTGAAGAGTGCCGTGGCAGCGGCTGACCGGTGACCCCCTGCTTATACAGGAGTCTGTCCGTTAAAGCCCCTATTTGCGGACAGATTCCCGGCAAGTAATGCAACTCTCATTATACACCAAAGGAGGCGATCAAAAATGAGATTGGAAATCGGAAAAATCAATATTACTGATATCCGGTTTGCGGAAGAATCAAAGGTCGAAGGCGGAGTCCTCTACGTAAACGCAGAAGATTTTAAGCCTGTAGTCCTTGAGGACGAAAAGATCAAAGACGTATGCTTCGATATCGCCAAGCCGGGTGAGTCCGTAAGGATCACACCTGTCAAGGACGTTATTGAACCTCGTGTAAAGGTAGAAGGTAAGGGCGGAGTATTCCCGGGCTGGGTTTCCAAGGTCGACACAGTCGGATCCGGCAAGACTCTTGCACTGAAGGGAATGGCTCTTGTAACAGCGGGTAAGATCGTAGGATTCCAGGAAGGTGTCATCGACATGACAGGTCCTGGTGCAGATTACACACCGTTCTCGAAGACTCTGAACTTGGTAATGGTTTGCGAGCCTGTAGAAGGTCTCAAGCAGCATGACTATGAAGCTGCTGTACGTAAGGCAGGTTTCCGCGTAGCAGCTAAGATCGGTGAGCTCGCAAGAGGCATAGAGCCTGATGAAACATGCGTATATGAGACATGCGGCATCAAGGAAGGCATCGAGAAATATCCTGACCTCCCAAGAGTAGGTTATGTATCAATGCTCCAGACTCAGGGACTTCTGCACGACACATACGTATATGGCGTTGACGCTAAGCAGATCATTCCTACAATTATGAGCCCTACAGAGGCTATGGACGGAGCTATCGTTTCCGGTAACTGCGTATCTGCCTGCGACAAGAACCCTACATATATCCATCAGAACAACCCTGTAATTGAGGATCTCTTCGCACAGCATGGCAAGACTATCAACTTCGTTTGCCAGATCATCACAAACGAGAACGTGTATCTTGCAGACAAGGAAAGATCTTCCAATATGACAGCCAAGCTCTGCCGCATGCTCGACCTCGACGGCATAATACTGACTCAGGAAGGTTTCGGTAACCCTGATACAGACCTGATCATGAACTGCAAGAAGATCGAAGCAGAAGGTGTAAAGACTGTAATCGTAACTGACGAGTATGCAGGAAGAGACGGAAAGTCCCAGTCCCTCGCAGACGCTGATGTTGCTGCAGATGCAGTTGTTACAGGCGGAAATGCCAACGAAGTCATAATCCTGCCTAAGCTTGACAAGGTAATCGGTACCCTCGACTACATCAACAAGATCGCAGGAGCCAGCGACAAGACGCTGAGAGAAGACGGAACCCTCGAAGTAGAACTCCAGGTTATCACTGCAGCTACAAACGAGATGGGCTTCGGAACACTGAGTGCAAGATAGGACAGGGAAAGGAGGATTAAACAAATGGCTAAGATCAAAGTAGTTCACTACATCAACCAGTTCTTTGCCGGAATCGGCGGAGAAGAAAAGGCCGACATCCCTGCTGAACTTCACAAGGGTGAGGTCATCGGACCTGGAATGGCATTCAACACAGGATTCAAGGATGAAGCTGAGATCATCGCAACTATCGTATGCGGAGACTCTTACTTCAATGAGAATATAGAGGCAGTCAAGGCTGAGATCCTCGGATGGGTCAAGGATCTTGCACCTGATCTGTTCATCGCAGGCCCTGCATTCAATGCAGGACGTTACGGAGTAGCTTGCGGAACTATCGCAGCTGCTGTACAGGAAGAACTCGGCATCAAGTCTATGACAGGAATGTACGTTGAGAACCCTGGTGCAGACATGTATAAGGACAAAACATACATCCTTCAGACAAAGGACAGCGCTGCAGGAATGAGAGATGCTGTTAAGAAGATGACAGCATTTGCTCTCAAGTATGCAAAGGGAGAGAAGATCGGTGCTTCCTGCCAGGATGGTTACATGAACCAGGGCGTCCGCGTCAACTTCTTCGAGAAGGAGAGAGGCTCCAAGAGAGCTGTAGACATGCTTCTTAAGAAACTCGCTGACGAACCTTTCACAACAGAGTATCCGATGCCTGACTTCGACAGAGTTGATCCTAACCCTGCAGTAAAGGATATGGCACACGCAACTATCGCTCTGGTAACATCCGGCGGTATCGTTCCGAAGGGCAACCCGGATCACATCGAGAGTTCAAGTGCTTCGAGATTCGGTGAGTACAGCCTTGAAGGCGTATATGATCTTGATGAGAACACATTCGAGACAGCTCATGGCGGTTATGACCCAGTATATGCAAACGCTGATGCGGACAGAGTACTGCCTGTAGACATCATGCGCGAGCTCGAGAAGGAAGGCGTCATCGGCAAGCTCCATGAGAAATACTATGCAACAGTAGGTAACGGTACTTCCGTAGCAAACGCAAAGGGCTTCGGCGCAGAAATCGGTAAGCGCCTGAAGGCTGACGGTGTAGACGCGGTTATCCTCACCTCTACGTGAGGAACCTGCACTCGTTGCGGCGCAACGATGGTAAAAGAGCTCGAAAGAGCAGGACTCCCTGTAGTCCATGTCTGCACAGTTACACCTATTTCGCTGACGGTAGGCGCTAACAGAATCGTACCTGCTATCGCTATTCCGCATCCTCTGGGCAACCCTGCTCTTGACAAGGATGAGGAGAAGGCTCTCCGCCGCAAACTCGTTCTGAAGGCTCTCAAGGCACTCCAGACAGAAGTTGACGGACAGAAGGTATTCGAAGACTAATCGATACGTTTTTTACTGCGGCCGCCTAAAGGGCGGCCGCAGGTGCAATGCATCAG
>JBGUVT010000254.1:0-3785 GCA_045220485.1 Anaerovoracaceae bacterium
TCCTTCCCTGCGAGCTTGCTGTGTAAACCGAAAGCGGTCACACCTATAAGATAGCGTTTATACGCATCGCTTCCGAACATGTCATCTGCAGTCTCGAGCCCGGTGCAGACTCTGACCATTTCTACGATCTCATCTTCGCTTATTTCCGGGTTTTCACGGAATGCTTTTTCGAGGTCGCAGAAATACAGCAGACCGACGTTTTTGACTGCACCATACAGTGAAATGCCTTCATCGGTCATTGCTGCGCTCATGGTGAGCACCGCGTGGCTCTGGGCAGTATTAGCATAGCGTTTTGATACTGCCTTCATGTTTTTCGGAACGATGACTGCCGTAATCAGCATGTCTCCGCCTGCTTCTGCAGCTTCCATATAGGAATAGGCAGACATTTTTTCCGTTCCGCCCGCCTTGAGGACTTCAAGCTCAGCGTGCACGGCGAAGAGCACAGGCAGCATATACGAGTCGTCTCTGAGCGCCGCAATATTGCCGCCTATCGTCGCCATATTCCGCTTTGTACGAGAAGCCATGAAGTGTGCCGCTTCCTTAAGATATGCCGGCACTTTTTCTGACTCTGCGATCTGCTGGAAGGTACACATCGCTCCGATGCACACCTTGTCGCCTGCGTCTTTGATTTCATTAAGACCGGCGCATTTTTTCAGCGAAATCAGCGTGTCTGCAGCTGTCGCGGCATCAGAACCCAGACGGTTGACCTCGGTTCCGCCTGCGATAAAGACTGCCGTCGCATTCTTTGCGCCGATAGCCTCTTCAGGACTTTTTGCCATTAACAGTTGAGTTGCCATAATTGATCTCCTTTTGTTCCTGTACCCTATTTGAAAGGCATCGGTTCAGGATATTCCGTGATGCCCTGCGAATTGACCAGTTCTGCCTCTTCATACTTGCCAAGATGTCTCAGCATGGTCTTCTTGACTGCGCGGAAGATGTTCTCGTATCCGGTGCATCTGCAGAGATGTCCGGAAAGAGCCTTCCTGAGCTCGTCATCGGTATACTCCCTGCCCGAATTTACTATCTCCCAGCTCGTCATGATGAAGCCCGGTGTGCAGAATCCGCACTGTATGGCTCCCTCATCGACGAAGGCCTGCTGGATATCCGAGAGCTCTCCGCCCGGACCTGTAAGTCCCTCAAGAGTCCAGATCTCCTTGCCTTCTGCCCATACTGCGAGATAGATGCAGGAGTTGAAGCCCTCACCGTTGATGATAACAGTGCAGGCGCCGCACTCTCCCACTTCGCAGCCCTTCTTGACTGAGGTCAGATGAAGGTCGTTACGCAGCATGTCAGTGAGTGACGAGCGTACGTCAACGATCTGCTCTATCTCCTTGCCATTGACAGTGCAGTGAACCACTTTATACTGTTTAGCCATTTATCTCACCTCCCGCCAGAATTATGCACTCACGCAGAGCTCTTTCAGCCATGACCACCGATATGTGACGGCGGAGCGCCCTTCCGGCACGCCAGCTGTTACGCGGATTGATGTCCTGGAGTACTGTCTCTGCAAAAGTTTTTATATTTTCTTCTGTTATCTCTTTGCCGTTTATGAACTCTTCGGCGCTCGGAGCGCGTACAGGTATAGGCGATGCTACACCGTATCCTATGCGGACTCTTTCGAAGGTCTTTTTGTCTTCGCTGAGCCTTACGTTGACCGAGCAGCCTGTAGTCGCTATGTCGAGCGCATTTCGCATCGAGTATTTAATGTAGTGGCCGAAACAGTTATCATAGGATTCCTTCGGAATCAGTATTGCAGTCTGTATCTCGGCAGGTCTTATGTCCACTACCTTGGCCTTTATGTAAAAGTCCTTGATAGGCACGCGTCTTACTCCGTCCGGACCTGTCAGCTCGATAATGGCATCCCATGCCATGAGTGTGGATGCCGAATCAGCCGACGTTACGCCGTTGCAGGTGTTGCCTCCGATCGTTCCGATCGCTCTGATCTGAGGACCCCCAACCATATCAACGGCTTCACCGAGTACGTTGATGTATTTCTGTATGATCGGATCTTTTGTTATATGTGAGAAGCTGGTCAGCGAGCCTATGCGGATGTTCTCTTCCTCATCGATCGTGATGCCGCGCAGCTCATCGAGCATGTAAATGCTGACGAACTCGCATCCGGCCCTGCGGCCTTCGCGAATCTGGACAAGAACGTCCGAGCCGCCGGCAAGTATCTGCGCTTCCGGATGCTCCTGAAGCAGTCTGATGGCATCCTGCACGCTCTCAGCTTCATATAATGCTTTTATGTCGTACATTGTAGTCTCCTTTCACTGCTTCTATTCTGCAAACGAATCGTTGATGAGCCCTGCTTCCGTAAACTCGCGGAAGAGCGTATGCGGTGACAGAGGCAGCTCGTTTATATATACGCCTGTCGCCTGGCCGATGGCATTTCTGATCGCAGGCGCAACAGGGCATGTAGGAGGCTCACCGAGACCCTTTGTGCCGTACGCACTTGTAGGCTCGTAATTCTCCACGAAATCCGCCACCAGTCTCGGGTGATCCATGAACGACGACATCTTGTAGTCGAGCAGGTTGTTGTTGAGCGGTTTACCGGTCTTCTCATCCCACAGAAGCTTCTCTGAGAGGGCGTATCCTATGCCCATGCTCTGGCCGCCGTGTACCTGTCCCGCTGCAAGCAGAGGGTTGATGACCTGTCCGCAGTCGTGCACGTTTACTATATTCAGCACTCTTACGCGGCACATAGGTATGTCTACCTCTACCTCTGCGAAGCAGACTCCGAAGGAGTAAGCGTTCGACTTTATCTGATATGTAGACTCGGCAGTCAGATGCTGCGAGCCTTCGGTGGTGTACAGCTTTGAAAGAGCAAGCTCGCCTATGGTCATGAGCTCACGTCCGTCTGTCGTTCTGATGATCTTTCCGTCAACCAGATCGAGGTTGTAGACAGGCATGCGGGTGAACTGATGTGCAGCCTCGAGTATCTTTTCTTTCAGCAGCAGTGCCGTCTGTCTCACCGAGAAGCCGAGCGTGTATGTTCCTCTTGAGGCGTATACACCTGTACCGAACGGTGTGATATCAGTATCCTGGCAGGACACCGGATGCACCATGCTGAGAGGGATACCGACTGTATCAGCTATCATCTGAGCGGCGACTGTATCGGCTCCCTGACCGATTTCTGTCTCGCCCAGCTGGAACTGTACCGATCCGTCCTGGTTCATGACTATACGGCATGATGATGTCTCGAGAGCGATCGGATATACAGCCGTGTTATACCAGAATGTTGATGCAGCTATACCGCGCCTGATATCGCCTGTCTGATTTGCATACTTTTTGGCCTTCTCGTAGTATCCGATGATCTCCGCACCTTTGTCGAAGCACTGGTTGAATGTATCTGAATACAGCTCGTTCTTCGAGAAAGCATGATAGTATCCGACCGGCATGAGGTTTTTGCGGCGGAACTCCAGCGGATCCATTCCGATGGCTCTTGCACAGTCTTCAGCATGCACTTCAAATGCGTAGCTTGCCTGCGGCATTCCGTAGCCTCTCATCGCTCCCGCTACAGAGCGGTTTGTGTATACCGTCCAGGTCTCACCGTCGATGTTGTCGCACGGATAGAGCTGAGGGAACGCGTTGAGGCCCTTGGCAGCGATCGCGTGACCGTGTGAGCTGTACGCTCCGTTGTTGCACCATGCCTTGAATGTACGTGCAGCAAAGCTTCCGTCAGGACGCATCCACGAAGTAATGTGATACTTGATCGCGTGTCTTATACGGTTGCAAATGAAAGTCTCCTCACGCGGAACATCCAGTTTCACAAGACGTCCGCCAAG
>JBGUVT010000255.1:0-11703 GCA_045220485.1 Anaerovoracaceae bacterium
CACATATTATCATGCATCGATCCGTCAGTATCGTGATCTTATTGATCAAGCCATTTCTGAAGCTCTTCTTCGGAATAGCGTTTGAATCTCTTTCCCTTCTTTACGGTTGCCCCGTCAACATTCCTTTTTATCTCATCGACCGCTTCAGTGATCTGTATGCCTCCGCTTGTACAGAAAGGATATATGGTCTTGCCCTTCAGATTGTTTTCGTTGATAAAAGACGTTACAGCCTTCGGACATGTCCAGAACCAGATAGGAAAACCTATCAGTATTCTCTCATACTCCTTCAGATTCTGTTTTGCGTTCTCCAGGTCCACCGAAACATTGCCTTCGATTTCCGCCTTGGCTCTGGCGAGAGTTTTGAAATACGATTTCGGGTATGGGACTGACGGGATCAGTTCGATCGCCTTGTCGCCTTCCTCAAGAGGAAATTTTTCGACAAGTTTTTTCGTAACTCCGGTATGTGAGAAATAGATTACAGCTGTTTTCTTTCCGAACATAAAATTCACCTTTATTCAATAACCTGCCGCATTACGCGGCAGGTTATTTTGTTCATTACAGAGTGTGAAAAAAGATTATTTTTCAGCTTCAACGAGCTCTCTCTTCTGCTCTTCTGTACCTTCGATCATAGCCTCGAACTTGTTCTTGAAGAACAGCATCAGTGCGCCGGCTACGAATACGATGATAGCAGCGATCAGGAATGATCTGGAGAAGCTTCCTCTCATTGCGTTGTAGAGAGGGCCGTATGCAAGTCCTGCGAAGAAGATGATGAACGGCCATGCTCCGAGCAGAGTTCCCAGATACTTCTTAGGTGCGTATTCGCTGATGAACGAGTTGCCGAGAGGCGAGAACAGCATCTCACCAACAGACATCAGGATAGCAGTCATGATGATGATCCATACTCCTACCGGCTTGCCTGTGCCGTTGTAGATTCCGGCACCGACTACCATCATAGCAACACCGAGTCCGAGAAGCATGATACCGAGAGCTGTCTTGGTCATCATTGAAGGGTCTTTACCCTTCTTGCTGAGCTTGTTCCAGAGTGCAGCAAGTGTAGGTGCAAGGATGATGCAGAGCAGTCCGTTCATTGAGTCGAACCATGCTGTAGGCATCTCGAAGTTAGCTCCGAGGTTCCAGTTAGCCCATCCCATACCACCTTGTGATGCAGGACCGAACTCATAGTATACAGGCATGTACAGCAGGTACCAGAACAGCCAGAACAGTCCGGACAGGAATGTGAGTACCAGGATAGCAATTACTCTGTTCTTTTCGAGCTTTGTAAGAGGTCTCTTGTCCTTTTCAACGTCAGCATTTTCAACATCCTCAGTTCTGTTGTCGATGAGGAATGGCTTCTTGCCGGCATCTCCGAGGTACTTCATACCGAAGAGCCACCATGCAGCGTCGATCAGCATGAATACAGCGCATGCCATGAACATCGCTCTGTATCCTGCGCCCTGAGTTCCGATCAGTGCCAGGAAAGTTGTTCCGCAGAACGATCCGATGTTAACGAACATGTACTGAAGCGAGAATGCAGTTGTCAGAGTATCTTTATCATTATCGAACTGTCTTCCGTTGATACCGGAAACGTTACCCTTGAAGAATCCTGTACCTACAGCAAGCAGTATGATTGCCAGCCATACTCCGCCGGCACCTGTTGCTCTGGAAATTGCAAACCATCCGGCAGCCATCAGGATCTCTCCGACAGGAACGAGCAGTCTTGGGCTTACCCATCTGTCAGCGATGAATCCGCCGATGATAGGTGTGATATAAGTCCATGCTACGAACTGTGATGAGAAAATAGCACCCTGTTCAGTTGTAAGTCCGAGTCCGCCATTTGCAGCCTCAAGTACAACGAATACAGCGATTCCCCACTTGCCACCATAATATGCAAGTCTTTCAAATGTGAACGAGAGGCAGCATACGATGAAACCAAATGGGAACTTTTTAAGTTGTTCTAACATTGTTAGTTCCTCCATATAATAAATTAGCAAAGATATATTTAAACATACGATGTGTATGCATAAATAACTTATTTATCCGCAGACTCTTCTTCGACCTCAAGGCCGGTTTTCTGCGAAAGCAGCCTGGCAACCTTGCGGCCGTTTTTAGCTGCGTCATTGAACGGGATCACAAATCCGTTATTCCCGTCTGTGTATACAAACAGCCTGTCATCCGATTTGACAATGGATGTGATGCTGCTGTATGGAGTGGTATCTGAATGACTTCCGCTGATTTCAGTTATGCCTTCCTCCCCGAACTCCAGTACAGATGTTTCGCGGAACGGGAGCCTGCCGCTGTTCTTCTTCTTATAGAAGTCTCTCTGCATGCTTCTCTTAAGCATGCCCGGTGCTCCGATGACCCATATGACCGAAGCTATACCCAGGGAAATGATCTCGATGATCAGCGCCCTTGTGCTCGCGTGGAAAACTATGAATGCGATGACCATAGCCACGGATACAAGCGGCAGAGACAGCCTCTGCAGAAGTATCGTCCTCTTACCCTGCTTGCTGTGGGTGAGCTGATATTCATGGAATTTCAGATAATCCGAGTCTTTTAGTTTAACGTGTACCTTCAAAAGAACCCACCTCTGAGCAGTCTGTTTTTATAGAACGCGGTCTAAACACCACCCTAATCGTGAACATTTTAACACTAAGTTCACACAATGTACACATTTTTTTACCGCGTTTCAGAATTTGTTCTAAACAATAATTCTGAAGTCTAAATCTGTGTTTGCGCACAATTAAAGTTTAGGTATTAAGAGCCTCTCCGGTTTTGTGTCCGTCATGCCGGTTCTTGAGCACCGGCACATATCTCTCCTGATTGAAGTACCAGGTGAATCCGTTTCCGTTTATTTCGCTCATGCTGGTGATCGTTATGAAGGCAGTGCTGTCTATCTGCAGTATCGCTCTTTTGATCCTGTTGAGATTGCGTGTGCTTGCCACACAGTAGATCACCTTTTTATCATCATGCATGTATCCGCCGGCACCGTTCAGCAAAGTGGTGCCGAATCCCATGCTGAGCAGTTTTTCATTCACCTCATCCACTTTCTCTGTAAATATCATGAGCTGGATACCGCCCTGCTCCATCACGATCAGCTTGTTCATGACCACGCTGTAGATCAGAGCGTAAAGTATTCCGAGAATTACACCGTTTGTATCTGTCACCGGTATCTGGATCAGGAATATAACGACATCGCTGATATACAGTATCGGTGCGACCTTCCATCCGAGCTTTCGGTTGAGGATTATGGCCGGTATATCTGTGCCTCCGGTGGAACCTCCCACTCTTATGACCAGACCGAGCCCCACTCCGTTGAGGACTCCCGCGCAGATAGCTGCAAGGAGAGGATCATCAACGAGATGAGTCAGTACATCCATGCTCTGGAATATCCCGAGGAATGTAGGATACACAAAGGTACCTATCGCGACCGAAGCGGCAAACTTGTGGCCGAGCATCGCCCAGCCGATCAGGAACAGAATTATATTGCATACTCCTACCACTACCGACACGCTTATTCCGGTATAAAAGTTTACCATGCGGCCGATACCGCTCATGCCGCTTACTACCATATTGAACGGCAGTGCAAAGCATCCGAGCGCGAAAGCGCAGATAATGTTGCCTGCCACCATCTGAAATATATCTGAAAACAGTTTCTTGTTCATTTCCCAATTCTTCTTTCAGTAAGATGTCAGATACCGCTCAGTTCGCGGCCGTCATGTCTGTCCTCGAGGTCGGACACATACTCTTCGTCATTCAGCATGTACGTGAATCCGTTTCCGTTGACTTCGTTCATGCTTGTAATAGTCATGAATGCGTTGCTGTCTATAGAGAGGACCGCTCTCTTGACCTTGTTGAAGTTGCGGTTGCTTGCGGCGCAGAGTATCACCTCTTTGTCATCTCTCAGATAGCCACCCCTCGCCCTTATAAGCGTGGTCCCGAAACCGATCTCCAGAAGCTCCTCGTTGATCTCAGGGATCTTGTCCGTCCATATCATTATCTGATAGCCGCCCTGCTCCAGTACTATCATCCTGTCCATAACAACGCTGTAAACGAGTGCGTACAATATGCCCAGGATTATCCCTTCAGGCTTGGTGATAGGTATCTGCAAAAGGAATATCGCGATGTCTATGCCGGACATTACCGTGGCCAGCTTCCAGCCAAGCTTGCGGTTCAGTATCATAGCGGGCACATCGATACCTCCGGTAGATCCGCCTACCCTCAGTACCAGGCCAAGACCTATGCCGTCGAGTACTCCCGCGCAGATCGCTGCAAGCATTGGTTCTTCAACAAGATGCTGCAGCATGACAAGGCGCTCAAAAATGCCCATAAAAAAAGGAAAAGCAAATGTGCCGAGCGCAATGGTTGCGGCGAATCTTTTTCCAAGCACCGCGGCGCCGATCACAAAAAGAATCACATTGAAAGCGCCGACTACAAGAGACACGCTCATGCCGGTAGCATAATTCACCATCCTGCCTATACCGCTCATGCCGCTTACCACCATGTTGTATGGCAGAGCAAAGCACACCACGGAAAAGGCACATATAGCGTTTCCTATCAGCATCTGCACGAGTTCAGATATCGCTTTTTTAGTTATAAGTGGTTTTTTCGTCACTGTCCGCATATGTCCTCTCTTGCGTCCCAAGAACGAGCCGGAGTCTTTGACCGGCTCCGGCTCGTCAATTTCTTTAGTTTCTTTAATTTCTTTAATTATCGTGCTCGTTCATCCACTTGATCAGCTCTACGCAGTAATCATCGTGTCTGTCTACGAAGCAAGTGTGTCTTGCTCTCTCCCAGAGGATCCATTTCGATCCCTTGATCCCGTCGTGCATAGTCTTTGCTACGAGAGGTGAGCAGAGGTCGGAAATACCGCTCATGATGAGCGAAGGTACCTCGATCTCACCGAGTCTGTCAATGTACTCGAAGTCCTTGAGTGTTCCTGTTGGAGCAAACTCGTTAGGGCCCCAGCCTTCAACGTAGGATTCAGCTCCGGACTTTTTAGGTCTCTTGCAGCATTCAGGAGCGTCCTCGCCGAGCCAGTAGTTGCAGTATCTGTCCATGTATTCATCAACAGCAGCCAGATAAGCCTCGCCTGTGAAGTCGCCCGTCTCAAGCGCGTGGTTGATAGCATCCTGCATGTCCTGAGGCATCATCTTGATGCGGCGCAGACCCTCTCTCTCCCAGAGGCTGCTTGACGGATGACCACTGGAGATGATGAAGCTCTTTACGCCCTTTGTCTCTTCCTTATAGTCGATACCGTAGCAGATCTGCATCATGCCGCCCCAGCTCTGACCGATGATATGGCATGTGTAGAGTCCGAGGTAATCTCTCAGAGCAAAGAGTTCCTTCATCCATACTTCCTTGTTCCAGAGTTCTGGATGTCCGTCGAGATACGAATTGCCGCATCCGATCTGGTCATACATAACGATCATTCTCTGGTCGTCGTCAGCTACGTTGTCGAGGACCTCGTAGTAGTTATGTGTCGATCCAGGTCCGCCGTGGAGGCAGATAAGAGGCGCCTTACCGTTGTCCTTATACTCCTCGCCTACGATTCTGTAATAAGTCTGATATCCCATGAACGGCATATAGCCTTCTGTGATCTTAGCCATTTCAGTTTCCTTTCCGATTAGATTATTCTCCGTCAGGTACTACAATGATTTCATCCTTAGGATATACGTTGAGTCTCTCGCATCCGTCCTCAGTGATAAGAACGATGTCCTCGATACGAACGCCGATGCCCTCGTCATAGATGTAGATACCAGGCTCTACCGAGAAGCACTGTCCTACTTCGATGATCTCATCGTTTACCAGCGAAACGTCGCCTACCTCGTGGTCTTCAAGACCGATCGAGTGACCTGTTCTGTGAGTGAAGTACTCGCCGAAGCCCTTCTCTGTGATGTAGTCTCTGCATGCCTTGTCGACATCGCTCATCTTGTTGCCAGGCTTAGCCATCTCGATACCTCTCTTGTTGGCTTCGAGTACAACGTTGTAGATCTCTTTCTGTCTCTCGCTGACTTCGCCAATGAAGACTGTTCTGGTCATGTCAGAAGCATAGTTCTTCCACATTCCGCCGATATCAAGGATAACGCAGTCGCCGTGCTTGCCCTTGCTGTCATCAGTGATGTGATGAGGATCAGCAGCGCCCTTTGCATAAGCAGTGATAGGATCGAACGAAGGACCGCTGAAGCCCTCTTCCTTGAGGAGCTCGAGGCACTTTGCGTTGAGTTCCTTCTCTGAAAGTCCCTTTACGACCCATGGGATGAGCTTGTCCATTACCTTGTCGAGCTTGGCACCGGACTCTCTCATTGCCTGCTTTTCGCCCTCGTCCTTGATCTGACGTACCTTGTCAACGATGACGGATCCGTTGCGGTATTCGCTGCCGCCGCCGAGTTCCTGAAGTCTCAGAAGGAACTTAGCCGGCCAGTTCTTGTCTACTCCGATAGGTGCATCCTTTTCAACGTACTGAGCGAGAACCTCTACTCCGTCCTCTACATCGTCATAATATGTGATAGGAGCTCCGAGATCATCATTCTGCGGGAACAGTTTGTTGATAACGAAGTGGTCATTGCCGTTTACATTGATGTACAGAGCGTGGAATCTTTCACCAGGAAGGATCCAGTGTCCTGTAAGATAGAAGATTGCTACAGGGTCGGAAATGATCATCTGAGGCATTCCCTGCTCCTGCATCTTAGCCTTAATTCTATTAAGTTTACCTGTGTCCATCATATTACCTCGTAAATAATAATAAATGAGTTAGTTGGCTGTAGACCGCGGTCTATTCCGCAGTCTTGACGCCATGATTATATTCCCTTTGAGCAGCTAATAAAACCCCTTTTGTCGATTTTTTGTCAATCTTACAGTACTTTTTTATTCAGCCAGCACGCCTATTTGTTCTCAAAAACAAATTCTTTATTTAAATTTAAAATTTGCAACAATTTGGAAAAAACACATATAACTTCGGTTACAAATAACAGCCCTGCAACGGTCGTCCCGCTGCAAGGCTGTTCTTCTCCTGTTAAGGATAAATCGTATTAGAAACTCTGTGCTGTTCTGTTGATGATCTCGTTCTGGAGCTCCTCGTCGAGGTTCCTGAAGTAATCAGAATATCCCGCAACACGAACGATCAGGTCCTTGTAATCGTCAGGATGCTTCTGCGCCTCAAGCAGAGTCTCCTTGTCGAATACGTTGAACTGGATGTGATGGCCGTCCATCGCGAAGTAGCTCCTGATAAGGCTCGCGAGATTCTCAAGGCCTGTATCACCTGCGATGGCGCTTGGAGTGAACTTCTGATTAAGAAGCGTTCCGCCTGTCGAGCAGTGATCCATCTTGGCACAGCTCTTGATAACTGCGGTAGGGCCGTTCGTATCTGCGAACTTCTCAGGCGAGATTCCCTCAGATACAGGCTTTTTTGCTAGTCTGCCGTTTGCAGTAGCTCCGATGACCTCACCGAAGTAGATGTGGCATGTCGTAGGCAGCATGTCTACATGATACTGTCCGCCGCACATCGTCGGTCTTCCGGTGACTTCATCTCTGTACAGTTCGAAAACAGATCTCATGATGTCATCCGCGTAGTCGTCATCGTTTCCGTACTTAGGGGTCTTGTTCTGCACCATGTTGAGGATGGCCTCATGGCCCAGGAAATTGTCGTCCATGGCCTCGATGAGTTCCTTCATGGTGAAGTTCTTCTTGTCGAATACATTGTATTTTATAGCAGCGAGGCAGTCTGTGACTGTGCCGATTCCAACGCCCTGAATGTATCTTGTGTTGTATCTCGAACCGCCGTTGTTGTAGTCCTTGCCCTTGCTGATGCAGTCATTGGTAACGATCGACAGGCAAGGTGCAGGCATGTAATTGGCGTAGAGCTTCTCGATAACGTTGTTGCCGCGTATCTTCACATCCACCATGTGATGGAGCTGCTTTGCAAATGCATCAAAGAGTTCTTCATAAGTGTTGAAGTCCCATGCATATCCGGTTTCAGGTCCGAGCTGCTTGCCGGACTGGTTGTCGAATCCGTTATAAAGAGTAAGCTGAAGGATCTTAGGGATGTTGAGGTATCCTGTCAGGATGTATGCCTCATTGCCCCAGCTTCCTGTCTCTACGCATCCTGAGGATCCGCCCTGTCTTGCATCGTCAAGAGTCTTTCCTGCATTCAGCAGTTCCTGTACGATCTCATCGGTGTTGTAGAAAGCCGGCTGTCCCCAGCCCTTTCTGGATATCTCGCAGGCTCTTTTGAGGAACTTGTGAGGAGTCTTTTTGCTGATCTGAACGTTCGAGTTAGGCTGTACCAGTCTCATCTCATCCATGCAGTCGAGGATAAGGTAGCTGACAGCGTTGACGCCGTTTGTGCCGTCCTCTTTGATGCCGCCGGTGTTGATGTTGGCGAAGTCAGTGTATGTGCCGCTCTCTCTGAGCGTTACTCCTACCTTCACAGGAGCAGGCTGGTTATTGAACTTGACCCACAGGCACTCAAGAAGCTCAAGCGCTTTCTCGTCATCGAGTATGCCGTCCTCAACATCCTTTTCATAATACGGGATGAGGTGCTGGTCGAGTCTTCCCGGGCTGAAAGCGTCCCACGGGTTGAGCTCTGTTGTGACAGCAAGGTGTGTGAACCAGTAGAGCTGTATCGCCTGCCAGAATGTCTCAGGCTTGTGAGCAGGAACTACATCGAGGTTCTTTGCCATCTGCTCCAGTTCTGCCTTGCGCACCTGATCATCGCATTTTTCTGCTTCCTCCTTCAGCAGCTTCTGATACCTCTTTCCGAGAGTCATTACTGCGTCGCAGTCGATCAGCATTGCCTCGAGCTCATCCTTCTTCCCGAGCGCTTCAGGATCGTTCATGAAATCCAGTGCATCAATTGCTGCCTGTATCTCTTCTTTATAGTCAGCGTATCCCTTTGTGAATACGTTCTTGCCTCCGCACGTATGACCAGGGCCTCTCTGTTCCATAAACTCTGTGAACATGCCGGCTCTGTAGCATTTCTTCCACTCATGAGTCATGCTCGAGAGCAGCTTGTCTCTCATGGATTTTCCATTCCAGAACGGAATGATGATATCTTCCTGGTCCTTGAGGTCCTGACTGGTGACAGTATAGTTGACGACCTTTCTGTCGTTCATGATATACATGTCTTCAAGAGTGTGGCATGTGAGCTCAGGGAACGTAGGTGAAGACTGAGGATCCTTACCCTTCTCACCGACGATAAGCTCTCCCTCTCCGAGGTAAAGAGTCTTTTTGCTGAAGTACTCTTTGAGCACCATGGCTCTGAGTACAGGAAGGGATACCTTGCCCTCATACTTTTTGTAGACTTCCGTCTCGATCTTCGCTCTTTCAAGGTCGATGTGAGGCTGTGTCTCCATGCTCACCTTTCTGAGAGCCTTTATCCTTGCATTCATTCCGCGTTCTTCCATTTTATGCCTCCGTTATAGCCTGTTGTGATTTGATTATATCTTCTATATTATTATCCGCCGATTTTTACATTCGTGTATCCGGCATTGTTCCACTGCTTTACAAAGCCTTCCATCTCTTCGTCAGTCGGCGTCGTAAGATCTGCCGCCTGATATTCGCGTCCGAGCTTGCCGTATTTATGAGAACCGGTACTGTGGTACGGCAGAAGGTTCACCTGTACCGGGACTATACCGTTCTCTTTGAGGAAATCCATTATTGCCGCCATAGACTCCTCGTCGCCGTTCACCTCTTTTACGGTCGGGATCCTTATGTAAATCCTCGCTCCGGCCTTTGCGATGCCTTTGAGATTATCGAGTATTACATTATTGTCCATGCCGATGTATTTTTTATGTTTTTCGTGGTCCATGACCTTTATATCATAGAGCCATGTATGAACATATGGAAGCAGCGCCTCGTAATGGCTGTACGGCGCCTGTCCGCAGGTATCTATGGCAACATCGATACCCTCTCTGTGAAGAGCTTTTACAAGAGCGAGTATATAGTCAATATCCATTGCCATGACCTCGCCGCCCGACAAGGTAACTCCGCCATGCGATTCTTCGTAAAACATCTGATCCTGCAGACATATCTTTACGAGTTCCTTGACCGTATAGTCCCTGCCCACAAGTGTTCTGATGTTACCGAGACATACATCCGCGCATCTGCCGCACACTATGCATTTGTCCCTGTCTATAACGGCTTTGTGATCTTCATCATAGGATATGGCATCAGCCGGACATGCATCCTCGCAGCGTCTGCAGCCGGTGCATTTTGCCGTGTCGACCTGGAGCTCAGGCTCAAAACGCTGTGTCTCCGGATTATGGCACCACCAGCATCTGAGATGACAGCCCTTGAAGAACACTGTCGTCCTTATTCCGTCCCCATCATGTATGGAATATTTCTGGATATTCGTAACTGCGTGCATGAGTATTTTCTATTCCTTATACTAATTGTAACTGCGTTTTAGACCGCAGTCTAATCGTTGCTTTAATTATATCCAACCTGACAATTAATTATCAATATAATTAATCAAAAAAATAATATCCTGACATAAAAAAACACGCATGTATCCTGTTAAAGCTCATGCGTGTATTTTTTCACTACTTTTTGAGACCCTTCATCATTATCGGAAACAACGCCTTGCTGTATATCCCGAGATCAAAGCTGCCGTTGTTCATGCACCATTCTGTTATGAGCGCTCTCTCTCCCATGGTGAAAAACTTGGTCATTTCGCTCACCGACATCTCCTCTGTCAGCTCACCTGTTTTTCTGCCCTCTTCCATTATCTTTTCGATATATCTGAAGTAGTAGCGGTTCCGGTCAAGAAGGCTCGACCCGGTCTCTTTTATGATCTGTGCGGAATAAAGATAGGAGAACAGTCTGTAGTCTATATTCTTCTGGATGAATTCATGCACTTCGTAGTTGACCCACATCAGCTTATCGAAAGCGCTCATTCCTTCAGGTTCTTCATTCCTGAGCCTTTCATATTCGCGATCGAGTATCTCAGACAACGTATCCAGGAGATTATCCTTGCTCCTGAAATAATAGTAAAAAGTTCCCTTTGATATGTCCGCCTTATTGATTATGTCGTTGATGGTCGTTTCTCCGAAACCTTTCTCATGGAATAACTCCCACGAAGCATCTATGATTTTTTCCCTTATATCTGAAGCCATTTCCTCACCCTTTGCTGCCGATAAATTAATACTCCCTCTTCAGGAACCCCTCCGGTTATCCTGACAATTAAATAATATAGTAACATTGTAAAAGTTTTCAGACAACAAAAAACATTCTTTTCGGTCTTCTTCCAGGGCACACGGTTCTTACTGTGTTCAGATGAAAGGACGCCTCATATCACAAGCAAATCAGTAAAATTTTGCGGCTTTACTGATTCCCTTTTTTACGAGGAACTTTCTATATGCTTTTTTCTTACTCTTCGGGCACTTAACATTGCTGACCGGTGAGCCTTTGAATGCTTTTGCTCCTACTTTGGATGCTTTCAGTTTCTTGGTCTTGATGTTTATGTTCATCAGAGCGCTGCAATTTCTGAAAGCGTTTTTCCCTATGGACTTTACATTCTTCCCTATTACAAGCGTGACGGCTTTATTGTTTCCGCTCAGAGCATATGGCCCGACAGCTGTCACTTTATATTTTTTCTTGCGGTATTTAACAGATGAAGGGATAGTTATCTTATTTGCCGCGGATGTGGTCCCTACAAACGATACTTCTTTGTTTGCCCTGGTGATCTTGTATTTTGCGCCGCCTATA
>JBGUVT010000256.1:0-12730 GCA_045220485.1 Anaerovoracaceae bacterium
GATAAAGAGAGCGACACCACTCGAATTTACAGGCGAGGTTACCGATGGAGCCAGGGAACTCACAGTTGCGAAAAAGGTGTTCCCTCACATGGTAGGTACTGATTCTCAGGGCCGTGACCTGCTTGCAAGGACTATGTACGGCGCGAGGGTGTCCATCATTATCGGTATCGTCGCTGCCCTCATAGTACTGGTTATCGGTTCCATATACGGAGCTGTTTCAGGACTTTGCGGCGGGGTCGTTGACTTTGTCATGATGAGAATAGTAGAGCTCATTTACTCTGTACCTGAGATACTGCTCGTTCTGCTGCTCCAGGTGGTTCTGAAGGACCCTCTTCAGAAATGGTTCGACTCATCCAATTCGTGGTTTGCAAACGCACTGTCCACACTGGGTGCCGGCATCGTCAGTATCTTCATAACATTCGCGCTTCTTTACTGGGTCACAATGTCGCGTATAGTACGCGGTCAGGTGCTCATGCTGAAGAAACAGGAATACGTAACAGCAGCGACCGCTCTCGGAGCTTCAAACGGCAGGATCATCAGAAGGCATCTGCTTCCTAACTGCGTAGGCCAGCTCGTTATCACGACCTGCCTGCAGATCCCGTCGGCTATCTTCCTTGAATCATTCCTGTCCTTCCTCGGACTCGGTGTTTCAGCCCCGATGGCATCGCTCGGATCACTGTGCTCGGATGCACTCGGCACCATTACGATTTTCCCGTACAGGCTGCTGTTCCCGGGCGCGATCCTTACAATAATAGTTCTTACCCTGAACCTGGTCGGCGACGGACTGAGAGACGCTCTCGACCCGCGTCTTAAGAAGTAGGGAGGTGGAACGATGTCAGACGAAAGAAAAACATTACTTGAAGTAAAAGACCTTAAGGTATCATTCTTCACTCCTGCAGGCGAGGTCAAAGCCGTTGACGGTATCAGCTATACCCTGAAGGAACATGAGGTAATGGGTATCGTAGGCGAGTCCGGCTCAGGAAAGTCTGTAGAATCATATGCTATCATGGGACTTCTTCAGAGCCCGGGAAAGGTCGTAGGCGGATCAATCACTTTCGACGGTGACGATCTTCTTGCCTATGATGAAGAGCAGATGAGAGATTTCAGGGGAAACAAGGCGAGCATGATTTTCCAGAATCCTATGACCTGCCTTAATCCGGTATATACAATCGGAAACCAGCTGATGGAAGCTCTTACCTGCCACGACAAGGACTATCCGAAAGAGAAGGCCAGAGCACGTGCTATCGAGATGCTCGAGCTCGTAGGAATCAATAATGCGGAAAAGCGTGTGGATCAGTATCCGCACGAGTTCTCAGGCGGAATGCGTCAGCGTGCAATGATCGCGATGGCTCTTATCTGCGATCCTAAGCTGCTGATAGCCGATGAGCCTACTACAGCTCTCGACGTAACCATTCAGGCACAGATACTCGATCTGATGAAGAGCATTCAGAAGAAAGTCGGAACAGCTATCATCTTTATCACGCATAACCTCGGCGTAGTCGCTGAAATGTGCGACAGAGTATCCGTAATGTATGCAGGCAAGATAGTGGAGCAGGGCACTGATGAGGATATCTTCTACAGACCGGGTCATCCATATACAATGGGACTTCTGGAGTCCATGCCTAGACTCGATGCTGACGAGCATGAGAGACTGATCCCTATCGAGGGAACTCCGGTCGACCTGCTGAACCCGCCTCAGGGCTGCCACTTCGGTCCCAGATGCAAACACTGCATGAAGATCTGTCTCACCAAGGAACCGCCTTATGCGGACCTGGGAGACGGACACATTTCAGCATGCTGGCTGCATTTCATGGGAAAAGATAAACAGGAGGTAACAAAATAATGGCTGAACAGACCAAACTCCTGGAAATAAAGGATTTAAAGAAGTACTTCGCAGTAAAAAAATCCGGATTTAACAAGAACCAGACTGTAAAGGCCGTTGACGGTGTCAGCATGGATATCTTCAAGGGCGAGACACTTGGACTTGTAGGTGAGTCCGGCTGCGGAAAAACAACACTCGGACGTACCATCATCAGACTTTACGAGCCTACATCCGGTTCCATAATCTATGATGGAAAGCCGATCTACGATTCTGAGCAGAAAATAGCAGAAAAGATGCTTCCGTACAGACGTAAGATGCAGATCATCTTTCAGGATCCTTCAGCATCGCTGGACCCTCGTATGACGGTCGGTGAAATCGTAGGTGAGGCACTTGATATCCACAAGCTCTACACGGGAAAGGGAGAGAGAGAAGCCAGGATAAATCAGCTTCTTGAAGAGGTAGGACTCAACACAGAGCATTCCAACCGTTTCCCTCATGAGTTCTCGGGCGGACAGCAGCAGAGAATCGGTATTGCCAGAGCACTGGCAGTAGAGCCTGAGTTCATCGTATGCGACGAGCCTATCTCGGCTCTCGACGTATCGATCCAGTCACAGGTTGTCAACATGCTTGAGGACCTTCAGGCTGAGCTGGGACTGACATATCTGTTTATCGCTCACGATATCTCGGTAGTACGTCATATTTCAAACCGAATTGGTGTAATGTACCTTGGCAATCTGGTAGAGCTTGCAGAATCATATGAGCTTTACAGGAACCCTATACATCCGTATACTAAGACATTGATGAGCGCTGTACCTATCCCTGATCCTAAGGTAACACGTGCAAGGGAGAGGATGATCCTCGAGGGAGATATTCCGAGCCCTATCAACCCGCCTTCGGGATGCAAGTTCCATACGAGATGTCCTTATGCGACAGAGCGCTGCAAGCAGGAGACACCTGTTTTCAGGGATCATGGCGGCGGACATTACGCAGCCTGCCACCTGCTTGATAAGTAGCGGATTATTAATTGGTTATTAAATGTAACACTTGGTTACTTTAATAAAATACAGTACTGTATAAGTTATTGAAGGAGGAAAAATTCTATGAAGAAATTTCTAACTCTGATCCTCTGCCTGGCTGTAGTTCTCTCATTTACAGCTTGCGGAGGCGGTGGAAGCAGCGACAGTGGCGAGGGCTTTGTTGCAACAGCATGCATCGCTTCTGAACCTGAGACCATCGACCCGAGTCTCATCAGTTCTGTTGACGGTTCCACATATGTAAACCATATGTTTGAGAACCTCATGAAGTACGTTCCGACTGACGAGAAGGCTGACGAAAGCGGAAACGTGATGATGACCAAGGTTGACTTAGGTCAGGCCGCAAGCTATGAAGTATCTGAAGATGGACTCGTTTATACGTTCAAGATCAGAGAAGATGCAAAGTGGTCTGACGGTGAGCCTGTAAAGGCTCAGGACTGGGTATATTCATGGCAGAGACTGGTTGATCCTAACACAGCATCTGACTATGGATACTTCCTCGACGGCATTGTTGTAAATGCTGCTGAGATCCAGGCAGGTGAGAAGGACCCTAGCGAACTCGCAATCAAGGCTGTTGATGATTCAACACTCGAGATCACTCTTTGCCAGGATACACCTTACTTCCTCGAGCTCTGCGCATTTGCTTCGCTCATGCCGCTGAGACAGGATGTTGTTGAAGGCAATGATGACTGGGCAACACCTGAAAAGATCGTTTGCAACGGACCTTACAAGCTCTCTGAGTGGACTCACGACTCCGTGATCAAGATGGTTCCAAACGATCAGTACTATGATGCAGCTAACCTCGGACCAAGCGAGATCGACTGGTACCTGTCCGCTGACGAGACAGCTATCCTTTCCGCTTATCAGTCAGGCGAGTGGGCATTCATCGAGTCGTTCCCGACAGACATGATCTCATCCCTGCAGGATTCCGGTGACTGCTTCATCGATCCATACGTTGGTACATACTTCCTCTACCTCAACTGCGACAAGATCCAGGATTGGAGAGTAAGAGCTGCTATGGTACTCAGCGTAGACAGAGACAACATTGTAAACAACGTAGCTCAGGGCGGACAGACTCCTGCTACAGGATTTGTAGCTTCCGGAATCCTTGACTCCACAGGCCAGGACTTCGCATTTGGTTCATCTGATCTCGGTGCTATGTATTCATGGCTCTCGAAGCAGTATCCTGATGCTGACCTCACAACTTACGAAGGTAAGTGCGAGCTGGCAAAGAAGCTCTATGACGAAGCTGTTGCTGACGGTGCATGGGATCCAAGCACAACAATCGTTTACAACTTCAACACAGATGACGCTCACAAGGCTATCGCAGAAGCTTGCGGACAGGACTGGAGCAACGTTCTCGGAATCAACATCACACTGGAGAACCAGGAGTGGAACACTTACACCAACGGACTCGGCGAGCATAAGTTCGGCGTTGCACGTCTCGGCTGGATCGCAGACTACAATGACCCTATCACTTACCTTGAGCTGATGGTAACAGGAAACTCCTACAACTATGGTCTCTACAGCGATCCTGACTTCGACGCTGCTATCAAGACTGCTAAGGCAACAGCTGCCGGTCCGGAGCGTGACAAGGCTCTCTACGAAGCAGAAGAGGCTCTGTTCGGCGAAGGCGGATTCCCTGTACTCCCTGTTTACTACTACACCAACATGTACTGCAACAAGACTATGAAGAACATCGGATACACACCGATGGGATACTACTTCCTGCAGTACGCACAGCCTGTAGCATAGTCTGAAACCTGTTTGAGACTTAACTGAGGCATCTGGTGCAACAGGAACAGCAAATCAAGGCCGGGCTTGTCCCGGCCTTTTGCTTTGCCGGATTAATACCAATACCGCTAAAACTATGGCATGGCAGTCTCACGTTTATGGTACAATAACCCTGTATTTTCAAATAATCATGATAAGAGAGGAAACAATGATAAAGTTCAGTGAGATACCGTATACACGGCCGGAGATCGGAGAAGTTAAAGAAGAAATAGAGAAGCTTACAGAAGAATTCAAGGCTGCTGCATCCTATGAAGAAGCCAGAGACGTATTCATTCGCAAAGATGCTCTGGAGCGTCACATCGAATCTGTGTCAACACTTGCACAGATCCGCCACTCAATAGATACAAGAGATGAGTTTTACGAGCAGGAAGTGCTGTTCTGGAACAAGGCATTCCCTGAACTTCAGGAATACTTTCAGATCTGGACGGAAGCGCTCCTTGCATCACCTTTCCGCAGCGAGTTTGAATCAGAGTTTGGGGATGTAGTGTTCCTCAACGCCGAGATCGAGCTCAGAACTTTTGATCCTTCAATAATACCTCTTATGCAGGAAGAAAACGATCTGACCATGGAGTATCAGAAGCTCCTGGCGAGTGCACAGATACCTTTCCGCGGAAAAATCTATACTATTGCCCAGCTCGGACCGTTCAAAAGCGATGCTGATGATGAGATAAGGCTGGCGGCATGGAAGGCAGAAGGCGGCTGGTATAAGGACAATCAGAAAAAGCTTGATGAATATTATGACAGACTCGTTAAGATCCGTCATGAGATGAGCCGGAAACTGGGACTCAGCGATTTCATAGAGCTTGGATATTACAGGATGGTCCGCAACTGCTATGACAGGAATGATGTAGATAAGTTCCGCGAGGCAGTGCGCAAATATATAGTACCGGTAGCGGACGGTATAAGAAGAAGACAGGCGGAGAGACTGGGTATGCAGTATCCGCTGAGTTTTTCCGATAACGCTCTTATGTTCCGCTCCGGAAACGCGAAACCATGCGGCAATGCAGACGACATACTCGGAGCAGCCAGCAGATTTTATGATGCTCTTTCGCCTGAGACCGGCGAATTCTGGAGAATCATGATGGAAGGTGAGCTGCTTGATCTTCTCTCTACAGAGGGGAAAGAAGGCGGCGGTTACTGCACAAGCATACATGATTATGAAGTGCCGTTTATATTCGCAAATTTCAATGGTACGAGGGGGGACGTAGAGACTGTGACCCACGAAGCAGGCCATGCATTTGCTGACTGGATGAACAGAAAACGTATACCGGTGGAGACAGTCTGGCCAAGTCTGGAAGGCTGTGAAGTCCATTCAATGAGCATGGAATTTTTCGCATGGAAAGCTGCGGAAGACTTTTTCGGAGACGACACCAGAAAATTCCTTTACAGTCATCTTGCGGAATCATTCATGTTTATTCCATACGGCACAATGGTAGACCACTTCCAGCACAGCGTTTTTGAGCATCCTGAGATGACCCCGGCTGAACGTCATGCAGAGTGGAAGAGGCTGCTTGGTATTTATATGCCTTGGCTCAGGCTGGACGGCGAGATACCGTTCTACTCGGAAGGTGAGGGATGGCAGAGACAGCATCATATATACGTCAGACCTTTCTACTACATAGACTACTGTCTGGCACAGACCGTGGCGCTTTGCTTCTGGGCTATGATACAGAACGATTACGGCGACGCATGGGAACACTATATGGCGTATACAAAAATGGGCGGCTCAAAAGTGTTCACAAAACTGCTCGAGGATGCAGAACTGCCAAGTCCGTTCGATGAAGAAACGATCAGGGCAGTCTGCAAAAGGGCCGATGCGTATCTTTCGGCTTATGATCTTACAGGAATTAAGTGATCCTCATCAGGGAATACCTTTTTTAGTTGTTCTTATACAGAATATCCATATCGACATCTCCGTCAATGCCGGAGATCTTACCGGTGCAGCTTGCCTGCCACAGAATATACGGACCTTTGTAGTCCGTTTTTCCTGTGTAATGGGCAAGCCATACCGGTCTTATATCTGTCTTATCCCATATCTTTTCGAGATAGTTTTTGCTTCCGTAGAGCATGCATCCGTATCCTGCCTGTGAGAGCTCGTCTGCAAAAGCGTCATAGAGCTTATTAAGCTGATACAGACTCATTCCATAGTCCTGGAAGTTGTCGAAATCCTCCCAGTCAAACGCCACAGGAAAATCAAGATTTCCGCCCTTCAGAGTCTCAATGATCCAGTCGGCCGATTTGCGTACCTGTTCTTCTGTGTTGTCGGTGCTGTACAGATAGACACCGGTCTTGAGTCCGGCTGCTTTTGCGCCCTGGAGATTGCGGGAGAATGTCTTGTCGATTTTGATATCTCCATCGGATGTATATCCGATCCTTATGATAACGAACTCACAGCCGGCTTTCTTCACGGCTCTGAAGTCGATTTCATCCTGCCATGCAGAGACATCTATTCCAAAAGATCTGTCTTTTCCCTGATATGCAGAAACGAAATCCGCGAACTTTGTCCGGCTCGCTGTATTATCGGCAGCAGGCAGTTCATCCGTGACTTCTACCGTGAGGTCCCACTCTGTAGTATTGCCTGACGAGTCCGTCACCTTTACATGAAGAGGGTACTCTCCGTTTTCTTCCATGTTGACGTTGCCATCGACGGATAAGAGGGGAGTAGGGTCGGCATTATCTCCGTACGCGACCAGATCGTTGATGTCGAATTCCGTACCGCGCTTCAGTAACGCATTGTCCCAGCTCCATATTTTCAGGGGAGGAGTGGTGTCAGTGACAGTATAGGACAGTTTGAATTCCTTTGTCGGATTAAGGAGACCCCCGAACAGAGACTTTGAGGCTGTATACACTATCTTTCTGCTGCCGACAGACTCAGTATCCAGGGAGTCATACTCGGGATAAATATCACCGACTGATTCCTTGACATAGCTCATTGAAGGAGCGCTTTCACCGAACTCAAGGACCGGTGAGTCCTCGGTAAATGTGATCGAAAGAGAATCGTAGGCAGTTTTGTAAAAGTATGCTACAGAACCTGCTATCGCAGCAGCAAGTATGAGTATAAGGATAAGCATGACTTTCAGCAGCCTGTGCTTTTTCTTTTTTTTGACTACTGGTTCATCTTTATATCTGTCGCTTCTCATTGAGTTCCCTCCGGGATTTTGATGTTGTTATCAATATGCATAATCGTAGTATTAAAAAGCCGCAAAGTCAAATTTACATATGATACAATACGCATATGACAAAAGACGAATTGATAACAGCAAAAATAGAAGACCGGATCGCTCAATGCCGTGATGGTTATTATGTGACCTGTACAGGACTGCTGGATACGCATGAGCAGGCTCTGGCCATTGCATCATCGAGGCATGCTGCAGGCGTAAGAACGTTCATGTATGGAGGGTATGATGAAGCTGAGCGCAGGATGCTTGTCTGTGTTCCGCGGGATCTGCCTGTAAGTGACGGGGATGCCGTTGAAGGGCTGCTCAGGGTGCTAAGAGTAAAGCTTCCTGCCATATCCCGTGAGCTCAGTCACAGGGACTATCTGGGATCGCTGCTTGGACTTGGCATAGAGCGGAGACTGACAGGAGATATTCTTGTAAGAAATGACGGCGCAGATATCATTATAGTTCCGGGGATTGAGGAGTTTCTTCTTAAGGAGCTGCACCGTATAGGCTCTGTAGAAGTTAAGACTGAAGCAGCTGATGTGAGTGAGCTTATCGTGCCTGAGGCCCGGGTGGAATATATAAGGGACAGCGTCAGCTCCATAAGGCTTGACAGTATTGTGTCTTCGGCATTCAGACTGTCCAGGGGCAAGGCCGCTGAAGCAGTACGCAAGGGACTGGTCTCAGTGGATCATGCCGAGTGTCTGAAACCTGATGCAGCTGTCCCGGAGGGTTCATCGATCGTTCTGAAGGGGAAGGGAAAGGCTGTCCTTGAAGAGACAGGAGGAGAGTCACGAAAAGGGCGTATACGGATAGTCATAAAGCGCTTTATATGATGGAAAAAATAAAGAACCCACCGGATAATTCCTGCGGGTTCTTTATTCATAATGAGTTGGATAAGTATATTAGTTGGAAGAAACTTTTCCTCCATTGTTGCTTGAGATCCATCCGATCCATGTTTTGCCTACATTGAGGTTCTGAAGTACGTAAGAGTTTGCGAGAGCCTCTTCTTCACTCAGCTCTTCGCCTTCTTCCGGTTCAGGTGATACGATGACATACTTGTTGTAAACCGGCCATTCCGCATTCTCGTCCGCTTTGACGGTTTCCTTTGCTGCAGCCAGATTCTCATCGTTGGCAGCCTGTGCAGTTGTTGCATCCGTAGAAGGATCGATAAGCTCGAGCTTGCCGTCAACTATCTGCCATTTGATATCTTTTACTGTTCCCTTGCTGAAGAGCTTGCCGTCGCCTCCCCTGAGCTTGTAATCACAGTAGGTTACGCTTCCGGCGCTTCCAGGACCCTGATATCCTTCCTTTGTGATATATTCGGTTTCATCGGAGAGTACAAGCAGGTTCTCTCTGGCGAGATCATTCTGGAAATCGCTGGTGTGGTACATGCCGTCTTCTTCGTTGTATGTCCAGTATGTATCCTCGAATGCTCTTTCTGAGTATTTAACGCCTACCTGTGTAGCTGCAGTTTCGCTGACAGGCTCTGTGACCCTGTTGAAGGCGAGCTTTGTGTATTCTTTCGGCTCTGTTCTGAATCCTTCGTTTTTAATGGTTGCAGGGACCTTGTCGCCGTAGATAATGCCGCGGTGCTCAACATTGACAGCTCTGGTGGTATCTCTGCCGTACATGCCTTCCTGGTCGTCAAGATACATCTGGTCGATATGGTCTACCTTGTCACGCTTGAATACCGTCTTGGCTCCGATATAGTCGCCCTTTGAATGGCTCATTCCCCAATGGATAAAGATTGAGTCAAAGAGCTCGGAGAACTTGACGAAAGGCGGACGTGCGCTTCTTGTTGGTCCGATGATCTCAGGCAGCTTTTCATAATCTGCGTAGAGCCAGAGTGTTCTGGTTATCCCGCCTTCTACCTCTCCCTGAAGAATGATGTCAGGCGAGTAGTTCTCGTCATCCATTCCCCATTGAGGTCTTGCGTCAGGAGCATTCTCAACTACGAATGCAGCGACACGTCTTCCGCCGGCAGCCTCATCGTAACCCTGCTCAGCTGTAGCACCTGTAAGGGAGTTGCTTGCCGGTGCCTCAGGCTCTTCCGGATTCGGCTGACTGCAGGCCGAAAGGAGAGTAGTGCCTATCATTGTGATGCAGAGAAGCATCACGAGTAATAATTTGCTTCTTTCTTTTTTCATATAATTACCTCCTGACACTATGTCAGTAAATATTCGTACACAGATATCATACATTATGCATATTTTATTAGTCCTGCATCTTAACACAAATTCATAGAATATGTTATAGTATGAGGCGGTATTAAAAGGGACTGAGATTTTTTTCTGGGGGTATAAAGCAAAATGAAAAGAATTCTTACGGTACAGGATATTTCATGCCTTGGCAAGTGCTCCATCACTATCGCACTTCCGGTCATCTCGGCACTTGGGGTCGAGTGCGTTATTCTGCCAACAGCGGTTCTTTCAAACCATACTCTTTTTAAGAGCTTTACGGTGAAGGACCTGACAGATCAGATTGAGCCTATATGTGAGAAATGGCAGGATGAAGGCGTTGAATTCGACGCGATATACACAGGCTATCTGGGCACTATCGAGCAGATCGATATGATGAAAGACCTGTTCAGAAGGTTCGGCGGCGGCGAAGATAAACTGATTTTCGTTGATCCTGTAATGGCAGACCGCGGAAAACTTTACCCGGCTTTTGATATGGCTTACGCTCGCAAAAATACTGAGCTCTGCTCATGCGCTGACATGATAGTTCCGAATATTACGGAAGCCTGCATAATGACTGATACCGAGTATCGCGAAGAGTACGATGAGGGATACATAAAAGAGCTGCTTTCAAAGGTAGTTAACCTTGGCGCGCGCATCAGTGTGCTTACAGGAGTTTCCCTCAGCGAAGGCAAGACAGGCATAATGGGATACGATAAAAAGAAAGATGAGCTGTACGTCTATCAGAACGACAAAGTCGGAGCAATGTTCCACGGAACAGGTGATCTGTTCTCCAGTACTGCTATCGGAGAAATGATGCATGGTAAGGACTGGAAAGATGCGATGAGGATCGCTGCAGATTATACAGCCCATACTATCAGGATAACCATGAATGATCCGAAGAAGCCTTGGTATGGAGTAAACTTCGAAGAGACCATCCCGGCGCTGGTTGCAATGGAATAACCGTTAATGGAGTCTGATGAAAAACAGTATAAATAACAGTTTGACAATACAAAGCTGGCTTGGCTTTGCAGGTATGCTGGCTGTTTCTTTCGCAAACTTCTTCTTAGCGCTCAGATATTTCACGTCTGCGACGATCTCGACAGGTGCGATGTACAATGCCGGTGTAGACGTGTTAGGTGCTTTTGTATGCGCCATGTTGTATTTCGGGTGCATGGGAGATAATCTGGACAGTGGGGATGAAGGGACAAAATGGTTCCGATGCCTGATATTTTTCACGAGTCTTTCATTCCTCAATAATGAGGTGCTGTGGTACCTGACAGGCAGTGAGACATATGGCAGATACTGTCTGCTTTTATATTCGATAACTAAATGGTTCGACTTCACACTTGTTCTGTTCTTTTATCTATATATAAGGGCAACACTGGAATTAAAAGACAGTTCGCTCGCGCGCTGGCTCGATAAGGCCATCAGCCTGCTGCTGATTCCTATGGCAGCACTGATACTCGTAAACCTGTTTGTTCCGGTCTGCTTCAGCGTAGATGAATTCGGCGTATTTAAGAAAGAATCATTTTACTGGCTGATAGACCTGTATCTCATGGTAGTTGCTCCGCTGACGACTTTTCTTCTGCTGCAAAGTGATGCATCAAGAAAACAGAAAACCGTGGCATTCTCGTTTATCTTTATTCCAATTGTGCACTACATTGCGACGGGCGGGGTGCAGGGATACGCAACACAATACGGATCGGTGCTTATATCTCTGATACTTATGTATTGCATTCTTTTCGGAGAAAGATCGCGCAAACTGGCATCGACGCAGACTGAGCTGAAAACGGCTACGTTGATACAGGAAGCAATGCTTCCAAATATTTTCCCGGCATATCCTGACAGACCTGAATTCGATCTGTACGCATCAATGGATGCTGCTAAAGCGGTAGGGGGAGATTTTTACGATTTCTTCCTCATCGATGATGATCATCTGTGTATCGTGATAGCTGATGTGAGCGGCAAGGGCGTACCGGCTGCGCTGTTCATGATGGTTTCAAAGGTTATCCTCCAGAGCTGTGCTATGCTGGGGCAGTCGTCGGCTGACATCCTTAACAAGGCCAACGAGGCGATCTGCAGCAATAACGAAACAAACATGTTTGTTACTGTATGGGTAGGAATACTTGAAATAAGTACCGGCACAATAACTGCCGCCAATGCGGGGCATGAGTATCCTGTGATAATGAAAAACGGGGAATTCAGTGTCCTTAAGGACAGACACGGCTTTGTTATAGGCGGCATGGAAGGCGTCGTATATAAAGATTACGAAATAAAGCTGGAACCGGGAGACAAGCTCTTCCTCTATACAGACGGAGTCCCGGAATCAACTGATAAAGACCTTAAAATGTTCGGTATGGATCGTATGCTTGATGTTCTTAATGATAACAGGAAGGCTTCATCTACAGAGATTCTTGGAAAAATGAGAAATGCAATCGACGAATTTGTAAATGGTGCTGATCGGTTTGACGATATAACAATGCTATGTATTGGGTATAATGGGCCTGATGCTGCACACTAGCTGATCAAATTGAATTGCTCCGCAGCCGCTCTGTCTGACTCTCAAAATCTGAGTCACCGGAACGCTGCGGTTTTCAATTTATCTGTTGAAGATTAAAACTATCCATAATATAATAATTCTGTTGTGGGGCGTTAGCTCAGCTGGGAGAGCGCAAGGTTCGCAATCTTGAGGCCAGGGGTTCGATCCCCCTACGCTCCACCACCAGACCCGTTGAA
>JBGUVT010000257.1:0-10023 GCA_045220485.1 Anaerovoracaceae bacterium
AATACTGTTATACCCGAAAATTCGGCCGCAGAGGACGCACTCTTCCTGTCATTGCAGGGTAAAAGAATAACAGAACGTGCCATCAGAGAACTGGTAAAGAAGTACACATCGATAGCACTCAATACCAGCAGACGTGCCGGATACAGCCCTCATAAGCTCAGGGCTACTGCAGCGACATCTCTTATCGGAAGAGGAAATTCCATATATGATGTAGCAGCTCTGCTCGACCATGAGCAGGTAACGACTACGCAGCTCTATGCTCAGCATAAGATGAATGTAAAGCGCGATCTTGTAAGCGATATGGAGTGGGAGCTTGAAAGAACAGACGAAGACTGATAATGGACAAATATAACGAATATATAAAAGAACAATTCAATATAGACTATAAAGTGCTCGCGCTGGTAGATGAAGCTGAAAACGCTCTTGCAGAACGCTTTGCAGGTATCGATGATATCACGGCAATATGCCAGATGAAGGTCCTCAAGGCATTTCAGGAAAATCATATCAACGCGACTCATTTTGACTGGAGCACAGGATACGGATATGATGATGCCGGCCGTGAAGCGGTCGAGAGAGTTTATTCATCCGTTTTCGGTACAGAAGCAGCACTGGTTCGTCCGAATATAGTTAACGGAACACATGCGATTGCGTCAGCTCTTCTTGGAATGCTGCGTCCGGGAGATGAACTCATAGAGGTTACAGGCAAGCCTTACGATACTCTTCAGACAGTTATAGGAAGAGATGACGGAAGTACCAAGCAAAGGGGAGAAGGCAGTCTTCTCGGTCCCGGAGATTTTAAGGGAACAATAAAAGATTATGGTATAATCTATAAAGAAGTGGCTCTTGGCGATGACATGGACGTGGATCTTGATGCCATAAGCAGGGCAGTCACTCCTAAGACAAAGGTCGTGGCAATGCAGCGCTCTACCGGATATGACTGGAGACCTGCTGTTTCGCTTGAAAGCCTGAAAGCCGTTACAGAACTTGTACACGGGATCGATCCCGGCATCATAGTAATGCTTGACAACTGCTACGGAGAGTTCGTTGACGCTGTTGAACCTACTGAGTTCGGAGTTGACGTCATGGCAGGATCCCTGATCAAGAATCCCGGCGGCGGACTGGCTCTTTCCGGCGGGTATATCGTTGGCAGAGCTGATCTTATAGAACAGATCTCATACAGACTTACCTGCCCGGGAATAGGCGCTGAATGCGGCCTTACATTCGGTCAGAACCGCAATGTTATGCAAGGCCTCTTTATTGCTCCGGGTGTCGTAAACGCTGCTCTTAAAGGGGCGATTCTGGCCGGCACAGTATACAGCAGGCTTGGGTTTGATGTGATACCGGCTGCGGATGCTAAAAGAAGCGATATTATTCAGGCAATAAAATTCCTTACTGCAGAACGCACGGTAGCATTCTGTCAGGCAGTACAGTCTGCTTCACCTATAGATTCGTATGTTTTGCCTATGCCATGGGACATGCCGGGGTATGATGATCAGGTGGTTATGGCGGCCGGTGCATTCGTTCAGGGTTCATCAATAGAACTCAGCGCAGACGCACCGCTCAGAGAGCCTTACATTGCATACTTCCAGGGCGGTCTGTCATACTGGCACTCCAGATTTGGTGTAATAAAGAGTCTTGATACTCTCTATAAAAAAGGACTTATTACATTATGAGCAGTGACTCCTCCCGTAAAAAGATCATTGCGATACTTAAGCTGATATTGCTAGTTCTTATCGTTGCGGGCATACCGGCTTTTCTTTATCTGAAATACGGGAGCGGCGTATTCAGCAAGGATACTGCGTACAGCGTGATAGACTATCTCCGGCAGAACAGGAAAATCGCGTTTCTTCTTATAATCGGCCTTCAGATAATACAGGTCGTAATATGCGTACTTCCGGGACAGCCGATACAGTTTGCTGCCAGCTATATGTTCGGAGTGGCAAGAGGATACCTGTTCTCGATCATTGGTGCGGTAATAGGTACAGCTATATCTTTCTACCTTGCTAAACTGCTCGGAAGCGAAGCCATGCACCTTTTCTTTGGCGAAAAGAAAGTAAAAGAATACCAGCGCCGGCTCAATTCGGGCAGGGGACTGCTGCTTGCATTTCTCATATACATGATACCGGGAGTACCGAAAGACCTTGTTTCTTATGCTGCGGGTATATCAGAGATGAGGTTCAGACCGTTTCTGCTGGCTGCAACTGTAGGCAGATCTCCGGCTATGCTCGGGAGCCTGCTGGTCGGGCATTTCTTCGGTAAACAGAATTACACGGCTATGATCATAGTGACTGTTGCGGTGGTTCTTTTGCTTCTGATTTGCATTATAAAGCGCAAAGAGCTCATAGGCTTTCTTGACAGGATCGAAATGAAGGACGCAGAACTAAAGGAATAACAGTATGGCTAAGGAAAAGATACAGAAAACAAATGCAATGAGACTGCTTGACTCGGCCGGGATCACCTATTCGATGGCGAGTTATGACTACGATGAGTCTGATCTCTCAGGAGTTCACGCCGCAAAAGAACTTGGCGTGTCAGAGGACATTGTATTCAAGACGCTTGTCACCAGAGGAGACGGCAATGCCATATTTGTATTCGTTATACCGGTGGCCGAATCCCTTGATCTGAAGAAGGCAGCAAAGGCATCAGGCAACAAGAGCATAGAGATGATCCATGTAAAGGAGATACTTGATATCACCGGATATATACGTGGAGGATGCTCACCTATAGGTATGAAAAAGGCTTATCCGACTTTCATAGATGAGACAGCAATACTCAGTGAAAAGATCTATTTTTCAGCAGGGAAGAGGGGAGTACAGATAATTCTGGATCCCGAAGTGCTTGCGGAAGTAAGCAATGCGAAATTTTACGATCTTACAAAATAATATTTAATAATCTCTGAAACCCTTTGATTTCAAGGCTTTCTGTATATTGCGGAAGGCTTTTTTATTAATTAAAATATTTTTAGAACTTTTGTTCGGTAAAGGTATTGACATAAAACGAACATGTGTTTATAATGCTTACATATCGAACAAACGTTTTAATTGTTTTATTGATAGATGAAATGGTGAACGAAATGAAAGAGAACAGAAAACATCATTATAGAATAGTAAAACCATTCAGGTTCTTCCTGTTTGTTGTTATCAGCATTATGGTCATTGTCTTTACCGGATATACTGCTATCGGCGCCGGCAATGCTGAGGCTGCTGCTGTAAGGTCTTATGTCCAGGTCACAATTGACGAAGGCGATAATCTCTGGAGTATTGTAGAAAGATGTAACAAGGATGCCCACATCGATGTACAGAGTGCCATATACGATGTATATGAGATCAATGATATCGATGCAGCTGACATCCAGCCGGGAGACAAGCTGTTTATTCCGGTATATTAATTAAGCTAGCATCATATGTCGCTCTGACGTATGTCTAGAAGTGTGTTTTATTGACAGATCCGAAGTATTGACAGCATTTGTATCCCGGCGTCAGGCTTCGGATCTTCAATTGCGCCGGTTTTACAGGGAGCCCGTAAATATCGAAAATCAAGGGAAAATCAAAAGGTACTACGTATCCGGAAGGCATAAAAAAATCGCTTAAATCGAAAATAAACGCCTCAAAAAAGCGGGCGTTTTCACGGATTTTTCATCATATACGACAAGCAGTTCTTCCGGAAGAAAAACACATATAACGAGGAAAATAACTTAATGATATAACTGAGTGCAACTGGTACTGATGTACTTATTATATATATAATACTGAAATATATTTCATTACGGAAAAATAGTAAGAGGGTAAGAGATACAGGATCCTAATTAAGTTAATTAATTAAAAAAATATGATATTAACCGGAAGGGCTAAGCATCTGACATTATATAAAGTAAGCAGCATATATAGCTGAAGCGGCTGTTTCCGGTGTATAACTATTCCCAAAATTATGATTTTAGGAATAGTTGGAGGGAGTGAAAACGGGCTCTTTGAAGAGCCCTTCCTTGTGTTTTCAATGCTTTAGCCCTTTTACCAGGCTGTTGCTATATCGATCTGTGTTGGATTCCTTTTAGCAAAGCCGCCTGTATCGCATACCATGCCCATTCCGAGCGAAGTCTGTACGAGTGAACCTCTCGGACGCAGATTCAGATTTGCTGCAACCATGACATAATTGCCAAACATCTTTACGCCGTCATCACGTACCCAGTATTCGTAGTCATACCCCATTCGTCTCATAATTCTGACTACGCCGCTCATATTGAGATTGTAATATGTCTCCTTACCTGACGGTCCCTGGATCGTTCCCCTTCCTTTAGACAGAGACGGGCCTCTCCATATATGTTCTTCGAAAAATGTAATACAGTCCTCAGCAAAACCGCGGACATCTTTTGTAAAGAAATCCGTTGTGTAAGTGATGAATGTAGACGTCAATGATTTCAGCGACATTATCCTGAACAATTCCGCCTTAATCCCGTTCTCATGAATCGTATTTATTCCCAGAACAAGATTGGCATTTGCCTCAAGCATAATGATGATGAGAAAAATGAGTGCTATATTCTTTTTATTATGTTTACGTTTGCTTTTCTGTGTATTCATTTATTCAATGATCTGTGAACTAAATCGAGCAAGGCTCCTACATAATATACGCCTACAAGCATTGCAACCGCTATCTGAACGGTAAGACTCATGACCGGAGTAGTTTTATCAAGATTCATTGTCAGCATGCCTATCGCCCATCCTGTCAGCCATGAAGGCATATGCACGATATCTTTGAATCTGTCAGATATTATGACGAGTATGAATCCGAATACGGCAAGCGTCAGAAACAGTGTCAGATCTGGATTCAGCGGTGTATGAGCCATGATCTCAAATGTTATCAGTGCCCATATATCACCCGCCAGATATCCAAGGGCTATCTTATGCGCATCCTTGAATTTGTTGCCGTTTGTAGCGTATATACCGGCACATATAAGAGCTACAGGCCCAACCGAGTTTCCAAGATACGGACTTATTACAGCCCATGCCGGCGGCATAATTGCGATAAGCAGTGCTAATGTAATGATTTCTTTCTTCTTCATAGATACATTTTTCAGGTCTTATGGTATTGAAAACAATAAATTACTATAATATTTTATCGTTTACTTCCCTCCGGCCTGCATAATAATTATACAACATAAGTCAAATTTGTTAATTAATCATCAAAATACACAGCCTGTCATTGAAAACAGGCTGTGTATCCCTGATTCAGACACTAGTCTTCATAAGTTTTGCGCAGGATATAGAATCCGTCGCTGTTCGCATCAATTATGATGTTGCCTCTGTCATCTACTACGACATCTTCTGTCATTGCCATCATAGGTCCAGGGAACGGGAAGCACTTCTTTGTAGGATTCGGAGGTATGAAGTATGCTTTCTCCTTGATATAGAAAGGATCCGATACATCATATACTCTAAGTCCTGCTGCAAAATAACAGTCATAAACGACGTCTGTTCTCTGTTCGAGCCATGGCTTGTTGCTCATAGGCTCATGCACATTGTGAGGACCGAACGGTCCGCCCTTTGAGCCTTCAGCAAGCATGTATGTGTTGAAGTTCGGCGCAGGGAAATCCTCAGGAACTTCAGGATACGGGAACTCTGCGATGAGCACCGGGTTTGTAGGGTCGCTGACATCAACCATGTGCAGGTTGTTCATTGCCTGAGCCTGCTTTACTACGCCGTCCTTGATGAAGCCGAATCTCTCGCCTTCGTTTGTTACTACAACGAGATCCCTGCCGACAAGTGGAAGTGCAGTATGGGTTCTTGCACCTGCGAGTCTGCTTGAGAATGCAGGCATGAACTTCAGGTTACCCAGAGCCTTCGGATGATGAATATCTGAAATATCCAGTACATAAAGTCCGTCTCCGCAGTAACCACAGTAAACCTTGTCCCCTACTACGAACGGAGGACCGTGAAGCCATCCTTTGTCCATGAAGTCAGGATTATGAGGAGCGGAGTGATCGACTTCTCTTCCCGGTACACCGTAGATGTACTGATGAGGTGCCCACCAGCGGCCGACCTCGACAGGATTTGCAGGATCAGCAATGCTTACTATTCTGTAAATGAGTCCTTCGAACTCATCTGCTTCTGATGACAGATGTACGTAATCTCCGCCATTGTACATGAATCTGTGAACACCCATGGAATACGGAACTCCGCAGTCCCAGTATCCGAGATACTCAGGATTCTCAGGGTCTTTCTTAAGATCATAGATCATGATACCCTGGAGGCTCTTCATCTTTGCGCGGTCTCCTACGAGTACGCTTGGACCGGAACCCGAAGTAAGAGCAAAGATCAGCTTGTCTTCTGCTATCTGCAGCTTTGGAATGGAAGTCGTCGGATATTCGTCGATATCGAACGGCAGCCACTTCTTGATGAATACAGGGTTCCTTGGATCTGTGACATCACTTATCATGATGCCTACTCCGTCAGGACCTGCAGCAAAGCAGGCACCGTAAAGCAGATATCTTCCGGCTTCAGTTCTGTACAGAGCCATCTGGAACATTCCGCATGTGCCGTCCATGTCGCAGTATGAAAGGACTTCAAGATTCTTTATATATCCGTCATTCCCCTCACCTTTTGAGTAGAAATATTTGCCTTTTGACATGAGTTTTCTCCTTTTATAGGTAAAGTTACCTCATTGTGATGTAACCGCGGTACTGGGTCAGATTATCGCTTCTGGCGTAGTCTGACAGGAATATACCGCTGATGCCGTAAGACTTCTTGAAATACGGGAAGTCCTCTGTCTCAGCCCATGCAGGCTTAGCACACTTCTCAGCTGCTGCAGCTGCCGCGTCACACCATGCAGTCTGGCACTCAAACCACATCTCTACGATACGGTCGAAGTCGCATCCGTTTACTTCCTTCTTGATCTTGCTGGATACGCAGCGTGTGCATCCGTCATGTGAAGTCCATGCAGGAATGAACTCTTCCTTGATCCATTTGTCACCTTCCTCAGTGCTTACACCTTCCGGATACTTGACCATGAACATCCATCTGTAGTTAGGACCATCCTCTACTGTACGTCCTTCGCCCTTGAAGTCTTCTTCCCACCATACAGGTACGAAAGCAAAGATGAAAGGAACTGTTCCTGCAGCCTCGTCGCCCTTTGTTGCGCGGGCGTCATCTCCCTCAAGATTTACCTCCTGGGACTTGTCTATGCCATGGGAATGTCCCGTATCAGGAATATTATTCTGCCATACGAGTACGTCTGTCGGGAAGTACTCAGTCAGCACTTTGTGGTGGTCTTTTGCAAATCCGAGGTCGTTAGGATTTGCGAGCCAGTAATGCTCTGTCATCTGCATCCTTACTGTTCCGAATCTTGCTCCGCCCGGAGGAGTCGGCAGTGCAGGGTAAAAAGCATATTTGCTTACATAAGGTCCGAACTGCGAGATGCTGTCTGGCACATGATATCTGTAGAGCCAGTTCTCGAGCTTGATCCTGTAATCCTCATGAGCGAGATCTACAAGGATGATACTTCTTACCGGATAAAATTCAGGTCTGTTCATTGTGTTAGAACTCCTTTCACTTTATAAAATATGGAGCCGCACTAAACGGCTCCATTTGTTTAACATGCTTACTTTGCTTTTGATGGGGATGGTGTAGGAGCTATTACGTTTGTATAGTGCTCTTTGCGTGCCTTAAACTCAGGATCCTTGAAGAGGTTCATGAGTCTGCCCTCATTCTCGAAGATGTCCTGTCCGTGCAGTGCTTTGCCGGAGAGGATATCATGTGCATGATGCTCTGTAGCAGGATCGAACTTGAATACCATTGCTCCATCTTCAACCACAAGCTCACCGCGGAGTCCGCAGAGCTCGCATTCAGCCTGGGTTGTGCCAGGGAAGATGTAGAAATTGTTGCCGTGGCAGTGCGGGCATGCACCCTTCTTGCCCTTCCAGAGGTCAACTTTCTCAGAGCCAGGGATCATGAGATGGTTGTCGATGATGTACTGAGCTGCCTCAACGAGGTTGCGTGCCATCTCTTTTGTTCTCTCGATCTTGTCATCCTGCATGATAACATCCTTGCACCATGAGAAGTAATCATTGTCGATAACTTTCCAGCCAGGGCTCATAGCGATCATGGCGTGGTCAGTTTCGCATCTGACAGCCCAATCCGAACCGCCGATAGCGAGGAAAGAGATTGCTTTCTGCATGAAGTATCTCTCGCTAAGAGGTTCCTTGCCCTGCTCGATCAGCTTTTCATTGAGTCCGAAGAGCATTCCTGTATCATGTCCAGGGCCCATTCTGTCGCAGCAGATATGGAAGAGTCCGGATCCGCCGGATTCATATATAGGGTCTACGATAAATACGCCGTCTGCCTCTACCATCTTCTCATAGAGAGCTGCAAAGTCGTCTTTTCTTGTGCAGATCATGCCCTTGCCCATTACAAGGCCTCTTGAGCATGCCACGCAGCCTGTGCATGTCTGCAGATCCCAGTCGAATGCATGAATGAATTCGATCTCAGCTCCGAGCTTCTGGCACTCTTCGAGTGCTACTCTGCACATAGTGTCGTTATTGCCGTTTTTTGTTCCGAAAGAAATACCGAGAATCTTCATATTGTTTTCCCTCCTGCAATATGTGTTCTACAAATCTTGGTTTGTTATATGTTAATTGTTTGATACAACTTACTGCCGCTGATTCGATTATAGCAACGTTAAACTGCTGTTATTTAAAGAATTTGTGATTTTTATTACTTGTGATCAGGTGCTCCAGGCATCTGTGGTGCCGGCTCGTTGCAGATTGCTCTGCTCCACTTATCAGCTACACCGTTCCAGAACATAGCAATGATCAGTGTTGGAATGTAGCAAGGAATAAATCCTTTAAGGCAAGCTGCGATGTATGGTCCGAAAGCGAATGATCCGCCTGCGATCATGCCTACAGCTGTCATGATGAGGTCGAGAATGACACAGAAGATGGCTGCTACTACGATGTTAAGCAGAAGTCCAAACTTGAATGTTCCCGGCTTAGCGTGCTTTACTGCAAATGCGAAACCGAGTCTTTCCGAGTGAAGGAAATTGACGAAGAATGTTACTACATAAGCAAGGCATGCCATTCTGATATAATTTGGTCCGTTCAGGCTGCCAGGTGCATCGAGATTTGAGAGTGCGAGAGCAACCAGTGTGATAACCAGGCTCAGTGGCAGGTCCATTATAAGTGCGTATACTGCAGTTAATTTAGCGCTTTTCCGCATGATTTTCCCCCTCCATACAATGAAATAATCATATTAAAAAACAGGTTTATCTTGTTAAATATTTTACAAGCATATACCTGTTTTGTATAATTGCGAATACAGTTTTTATTTATAACCATTTGGTTATAAACTTGAAATTTTAAATGTTTTAGCGGTCTGCATCATTATGCACTTTTATGGTTTTTCAGGATATTCAGCAATATTTCCTCCATTGCCAGCACATCATCACTATCCTTTGTTTTCAGTCTTGCGATGGAAATGTCATCCTGGGCCTTGAATGGTATCCATCTGAGATCATCAGCGTTTTTAGCCCAGACCCAGTCATCAGCTATCATGACCCCCATATTATTCCTGACACATGTGACGGTGGATTCATGGTTTTTGACAAATCTCAGTTTAGGGACAAAACCGTATGGTCTCGTATAATTCGAGATGGCATCTATGATCATCTTATCAACTATCTCCCAAGGGGCTATAAAGAGATCATTGCTGAAATCTTTTAGTGTAAGTAAGGAACTGTCTTTCCGTGCCAGAGGATGGCTGGCTGCAAAGAGCAATATCTTCCCTATCCTGGCGGCATCTGTACACTGGAATTCATTGTACATTTTTACGCTGTTCTGAATTGTGACAACGATATCCAGTGTATCTGTCAGAAGTCCTGTTGCAAGCTCCTTTACGCCGCAGCAGTTTATAATGACTTCAGAGTCCGGATATTCAGCCTTGAAACGTTCCATCATTGGGGGGATTATTTTAAAAAGGTCCCAGCCTTCCAGAAAACCAACCCTCATAACGGCCTTGTTTTTCCCTGTGATGCGTTCAG
>JBGUVT010000258.1:0-3497 GCA_045220485.1 Anaerovoracaceae bacterium
TGCGTTTCTCCATTACGCTTAACGACTAAATACTGCTTGCTACTGCCGCCTTCGGGCGTTCTAAGGCAACCGGCTATACCGTCAGAACGGAGTTCAAGCTGCTGATGACCTTGTCGTGTTCTACGATAACCTGTCATGTAGACGTTATCCATTCCGTTCAGTTTCTCTTGATGCTTTGGTGGAATTAATGCGAGAACATAATCTTTGTCGAACGGTGCATCTATCTCAACAATATCCTTGAGTTCCAGAGAACGTTTAGGCGGTTCGTCTGTATACCACCATATCCAATTCGGCAACAGCTTCCCAAGGTCAATGGCAGCTTTGTTGTGTAGCCAGCACGGACCGCTTCCCACAAGCTCACGCGGAATCGGAAAGCCTTGCCGTACCGCAATTACAAAAACCCTCGGCCTTGACTGCGGAACGAATCGATCTGCATTCAGGACGATCGCGCCGCAATCATAACCGCTCTCGTTAAGAGCCTCGTGCAAAACTTTGTAGTTCTCGCCGCCCTTGGTTGAAAGGAGCCCCGTAACATTTTCCAAGAGCAAAAGCCGCGGTTTTTGTTTCATCTGGTTCAAAACCCGAAGCCACTCCCATACAAGCCCGCTTCGAGAAGCATGGATACCTTCCATGTTTCCTGCGAGAGAAAGGTCTTGGCATGGGAAACTTGCCCATGACAAGTGAGCATACGGAAGATCTGCGCCATCGATATTCTTTATATCATCAAGCTCAAAATTCTTATCTCCAAAGTTTGCTACGTAGATAGCTGCTTTCTGTTCGCTGATGTCATTTGCCCAAACGGGAACAAACATGCCTTTTAAGCCGTAGGCGACCAAGCCGCTACCCGCAAAAAACTCATGCATCGTCCATGGTGCGCTCGATAAATCGATATTTTTACTGTATATGGTACGAGATGACATCTTGCACCTCCGTTATGTCTGGCTACTCCATGAGAAAAAGTTATAAAAACCCTTATACATTATATACTACGAAGATTGAATTGGCAAGTAAAAATGAAATCACCAATCCCCTTGAAGTGCTGAAATGTTGGACATAGGTATTCCATCGGTGAAGAACCGGCGGTATTGAGCAAGGTGGAAATTGAAAGCATTATTGATAGAGTAGGGGGAACTGAAGTAAAGTGTAATGTTAATTTTTTTATTGTCATCACAATCATTCTGTGGTATAATACCGAAGACATCATGAAAAATGTTGATTCCTCCTCGCCTGTGGACTTCATCAAGGAAGTAAGAACACTCTGGAGTCGTCTGCAGATGGAATTGTAGAAAATGGAGCCTGATATTGGAGAGCTAACCATGAGAGATACGATATTCATATCTCATCGTTCAACTGATGCTGAAGTGGCTGACATGCTTAAGGATTTTCTTGTTGCCACAGGCATACCAAATGAAAGAATCTTTTGTTCATCGCTTCCAGGTAACGATGTCAAGTTTCGCATTTCTACAGAGGTGAAGCAAAGGCTCCAGGAGAGTATAGTGAATATCCTCATTCTGTCTAGGGATTACTATGAATCTGTTTACTGCTTGAATGAAGCAGGAATCGCATGGTATCTGGAGGACGAAGTTGATAATATTGCTGTGTGCCTTCCCGAAGTAGACGAAAATAATATGTGGGGCTTCTTCAATGGTGAAAACAAGGTAAGACGGCTGGACAATGAGAACGATGTGGCTGCTATTAATGATGCGGTGCGGAAGAGGCTATATATATCCAACGTTGACTACAGTGTGTTCACAAGGGAAAGGCAAAAATTGGCACAAAGGTATGAGCAGCATATAAAGAGAAGAGGACAGCCTGAAACAATAGAAGCTACCATAGTTGAACCAGAACACAGAAATGGCAAAGCCGATCCTTTTGATTATCCGTCGCTTCAGCTTCAGGCTAGTGTGATGCTTTATTTTGCGGTAGAGGATAGAGGGCAGATCCTTGTTTCATCTACAACGAGCGGGACAAGTTTTTGTGCTGGAAAAGTATGTCTGAATGACTCCAATGAACCACGAGAGCTTGCAAAGTGGGAAGAAGCCGTAGATCAGTTGCTCAACGGTGGATATATAAAGCGGATGGGAAAGAAAGACTTGATATACCAGGTAACTGAAAAGGGTTATATCATATCAGATGCATTTAAAACAGATAATGGGCTTAATGCTGATATGAGTCCTGGCCAAGTTATAGATATGTTAGGTGAGGGTCGATGAGGTTGAGGATAGCTATCATTATCCCTCTTTCTCCAAAACACTAAGTATAGATAGTAAGTCGGATGAAGGAGAATAGAGGTTTATTTACCTATTGTGCCAAACTAGTTTTTATTTTGTCAACAGAAGAGAATTAGACATCTTTGTCTCAGGTGCTGGCCGTTATTATGGCCCAATACAAATGGAGAGATAGAGCATGACTAGAAAAACATTGTTTGATTCAAATCCGATTATCGTAGAGCCATATCCCCAATGGATAGAGCCACTGCCGATTCATCACATTAACGCTCGTTTGATGCGACTGATTCAGTTTTATGTGTTCAATTCCCCGTGCAAAGTATCAAGCTGGGGAAGGAAATCAATGGAGAATTATGGATGGGTCAACTATTGGAACAGCAACAAGTTCCGTGAACTGGTCTTTGATGCCGCTGAGCTTGATGTTTTCCATCAATTTAGCAGTGGAACTGAACTAGCGAGAGTATGGCCAGAAACGGATCGATATTTTGAAAGCCAACGGGAATATGCTTATTTCGTAACAGCCGGAGAAGAAAACCCGCTCATGAATCTGTTCCATCGGATCAGAAACTCATTCTCACATGGTCGGTTTAGGATGAGTGGGGACTACTTTTTCTTCGAAGATGTCAACAAAGACGGGAAGACCGTAATGGCGAGGATCTGCTTGACAATAGTGACACTAGAAAACTGGATGCGAATAATCAAAGGTGAAGGTGATATGGCCAAGAAAGTTCAGAACGATATGAAAAAGAACCGAAAAAAGAAATAGCAATGTGATCACGAGAGTCCCAGTCACTCCATCTGACTTGGATATAGTGTGTTTTCCAAAAGCATAAACAACCAAGTAATGCTGGAAGGATACGGACACAGGCGAGTTGGATGAAAGCAGGGAAGCAGGCAGCGAACTTGTCATAGCGGATGACGATTTTCGACTTCTTTGAGTTTCAGAAAGAAGGATTTCACAAGATAGTGCTCTTTGTACTGGAGTTCTAAAACCTTACATGCTGAGTGTGCAAACAAGGCAAGGATATCGTAAATACACTCCCATGTGTCTTAGCCGTTTTGTATGTCAGTTCGCCGCCATGATCGTCTATCACTTTCTTGGCGACACTCAGGCCGAGCCCGCTATGGGTTCGGTCTGTTCTGTTTTTATCTGCCCTATAGAATCGGTCAAAGATGCGGGATTGTAAGCGCTCAATAAACCACGCTAAAGAGCAAACTGCAGGTGCATGACATCTATCCACGGCATCAGATCATCAAATGCTGCATCAG
>JBGUVT010000259.1:0-2850 GCA_045220485.1 Anaerovoracaceae bacterium
TGGAAGGAACGGTGAAGAGCCGGCTGTATTTTGCCAGGAGAAAGCTGAAAAAGATCCTTCAGGAAGGAGGGCGCCGTGAGAAGTGACACAGAGTTTGACAGGTTCATATCCGAAGAGCTTAAAGAAGCGGCAGGCCGTGTGGAAGTGCCGGTACGCTGCAAAACAGAGATCGACGCGCGGATCATGTCCGCGGAGTCGGATCAGCAAACAGGAGGAAGCAAACAAATGAGAAATTGGACATTCAGAAAATCAGTAGCTGCAGTCGCAATATGCTGCCTGCTGATCGGAACAGGGGTATTTGCAGCCGGAAGAATTGCTTCTGTTGTCTCGCACGGAAGCTCTGAACCGGCTGTTACGAAATATGAGAAGATTGACGAACTGGAGGCAGAAGCCGGATTCACGATGCGTACGGAGGAAGAGTTCTCGAACGGATTCGTATTTACAGGCGGAGGGATCGTGGACACGGAAGGGCAGGATGAGCAGGGAAATGGACTCTCATCCTGGAAGATGATCAGCCTTACTTACCGAAATGCGGAAGATAAAGAACTGACCATTGACGCCGAACAGGAAGCTTCATTTGAACAGGATCTGTCCGAGAATGCGTCAGAGACGAGAATGATCCGCGGAACGGAAGTGTTCTACGATTATACGGAAATGTACCTGGTCCCGCCGTCCTACAGGCCAACAGAAGAGGAACAGGAGAGGACCCGGACGGATCCGCACTACACCATTGCGTATGGAAGCGATGCCCCGAAGACGACATATAGCAGCACGCTTTGTTTTGCTAAGGAAGGGGTGAGATATTACATCACGACCTTTGATGATCTGAGTGCAGACGATCTTTATCTTATCGCGGAGGAGTTGCTGGAGTAATTTCACAGTAGTATATAAAGACAAAAGGTATGCTGCCGAGTAAACATTAGATGTTGCGAGAGCATGAGATGACTGAAGGATTCGACATCGGATAATCAAAACAGAGGCATATTGATTTTACCTGTCAACATGCACTTACTAAAAGAGGCTACGGATTCGGCTGTCCGTAGCCTCTTTTGACCAGTCGTTGGTAAAGAGAACCAGAAGGAGAATTAATCCTGCCCTACAAGCTCTGTGTCCGGATCTTTTATGATTTCGTCAAACCTGATTCCATCAATACATGTGCTGCTAAGAGCTTCTTCTATGGTGGCAAACTCAGCAAGAAGGGTGTATTCATTTCCGGACTGAGAAGCATTGTTTTTCTTATATAATCCAAACGATGCCTCACGGCCATCCTCCAAGATAGTGTTGCTTTCAGAGTACATTGAACCAGTATTGAAACGATACTCTTTTCCCTTATAGATGAAATCTAAGCCGAACCAGTGGCCATCTGAAGGATCCCACACTCCTGTGTACTGTGCTTTGAACTCTTCCAGAGAGTTATATTCGTTTTTTCTCATTTTAAGTGAAACCTTTTCTCATACTATCTTTATTCTTTAATTGTATTTTAACACAATAAGTATATAAGCAAGAATTATTCCGTTTAACGGTTTACCCAATCATTCGAAGAGGCAGGGTAAACCGTTTTATGTATGCATTTTCTGATCTGAGGATAAGATAACTTTCGATGATTGGATACAAAAAGCGCGTGAAGAAGCTGAAGAATCATACAGATACAGCAAATCCTAATTTGCCGGCCATTTGCCGTAAAGACACATGAAAAAAGGATTATAAAGCAGGGAAGGAACTGGTCATAATCATCGTGGATAAATTCCACGTTATCATCCAACTTGCAACTCAGCATGCGGTAGTTCTTTCCTTCGGGCTCCATTGAAACATTCTTATTCTGACAAATACACCATTTCATCCCTGCTTTTCCCATTTGGTCACGCAAAAGACCCAAAAATGCAGGTTTTCCGAGAGATTCTTATATATATAAGTCAGAAGATACTGAACAATGCCAATGAGCTGAAGGGAGAAGCAAAATGACATTTAAGCAGTGGTATAAGGTCTCAGCTGAAATCACCAGAAAAACAGAAAAAAGAATGAGAATAGGGAAGCCACGCGCGAAGGAGGACGTGATTAAATCCGCTATGAAGAAATATGGACTTTTGTTTGTGGAGCTTGAACCTGATGGGAACATATTGGGGCTCATTGAAAAGGCAGGGTCGCGATGGTCACTTCTTGTCGGCGTTAGCAGTAATCGGCAGCGCGTATTGATACATGTCATAAGATCACCAGATGGCAATAATTGGACCCCGGAGGAATTACAGATGATTTACCTGGAGACAGCGAACAAAAGATATGCGAAGCAGGAAGCTGAATAATTGGAGAAGTATTGCACTCAAAACTCAGAACATATGAGACCGCAAGGTGACGAGACTATTTTAGCATGCTAAAATGGTCTCATATTTTATTGTCATAATTGTGCCGTGGCAGGAGGACAATTAATGGCCCGTGAAATGACAGACGAAGAAAAAATGGAGTATGACCGGCTCACTGCCAATATGGAACAGATGCGGCTCCGACTGGACGAACTGACGGCGGGACCGATGGTCTACGGCTATGCTCGTGTGAGCACTTACGGGCAGGCGGCACACGGAAACTCACTTGAAGAACAGAAACGGCAACTACGGTTGGCGGGGGCAGTAGAAATCTTCGCTGACGTATTTACCGGCAAGACTACGGAGCGCCCGGAGCTGCAGAAGTTGGTCGGGCGTCTCGAAAAAGGTGATACACTTGTTGTGACAAAACTGGACCGACTTGGCAGATCCGTTGCCCAAGCGTCAGCGCTGATCACAAAACTGATCGATGCCGGAATTACGGTCAACGTGCTCAATGTAGGCATACTCAGTAATGACAGCGTCTCTGTGCTGC
>JBGUVT010000260.1:0-2039 GCA_045220485.1 Anaerovoracaceae bacterium
TCGAGCCTGCAGCCTTCATTGCCTCGAGTGCTACGAAGTATGCGTCATAACCCATTGCTGTTACAGCTGCGAGGTCTGTGTTGCCGCCGTTGTTTGTCATGGCTGTTGAATCTTCTTCCATCCATGCCTTGATGCCTTCGTCGAATTCAGGGTTTCCGCCTTCCTGATAGAAGGTTGTAACAGTGATATCAACGTTCTTGCCCTTGGCAGCATCTGTAATAACGTTTGAATCCCATGTGTCGCCTGCGAGGATAGGCATTCCGAGTGCCTGAGCCTCAGCCTGGTCGATGATGAGTGCAGCAGCCTCTGTGGATACAGGTGCGAAGAATACATCGCAGCCTTTGTTCTTTGCGTTTGCTACATAGGATGTGAAGTCAGAGTTCTTGTCAGGGAACTGCTCTTCAACTACTTCTCCGCCGAGTCCCTTGAAGGCCTCTACAAAGTAGTTTACAAGTCCTACTGAATAGTCATCGCCCAGCTTGGAGAGACAGTAAGCCTTCTTGCAGCCGCTGTCCCATGCATAGTTAGCAAGTACTGTGCCCTGGAACGGGTCCAGGAAGCAGATTCTGAAGTACTGCTCACAGTCAGCTGTTACCTGAGGGTTAGTGCATGTTACGCCGATTGCAGGCATACCTGCGTCAGCAAATACATCAGCAGCAGCGATTGATACTCCTGAGCCGTATGATCCGAGTACGATTGATACGTTCTGGGATACGAGGTTCTGAGCTGCTGTTACAGCCTTGGAGTTGTCGGACTCGTTGTCTACGATAGCGAGTTCTACGTTGTACTCTTTGTCTCCGATTGTGACAGTAGGAGCCATCTTGTTGGCATACTGGATACCGAGAGTCTCCTGCTTTCCGCCTGCGCCGTTATCTCCCGAAGCAGGTTCAAATACGCCGATCTTGATGGTGTCGCCGCCGGAGCTTGAACCACCGCCGCCTCCGCAGCCTGCGAGTGCCAGCATCGCAAGTACGAGAGAAAGTGCCAATACCAGAATTTTCTTCATATTAGATTCCTCCATCTAAACATTTCCAGACAATATTGGACGGTCAAAAAGACCATGCAATATAATGTATAAAGTTATTTTTGATTTTACACCAATTATTTATGAATTCAAGGCTCGCGGAAAAAAGGGAAAAGAAAAAGCGGCAGTATTCCGCCGCTCACGTACATCAGCTTTATTAAGTCCGCACTTCACGGATAGAGTTCAGGAATTGCGGACAACTGTGTTTATATTTAGTACTCAAGGTCAGACATCAGATCCTTGTCCTTGCCGCCTTTTATATATGCCTCGATAATGTCGACCGCGCCTTCAACGCCCGCGCGGCTTGTGTTGATAAGAAGATCATACTCATCGCGGCCGCCCCATCTGTTGTCGGTGTAAAACTCATAATATCTGCGGCGCTGCTTGTCGATCTGCTTTACCTGCCTTTCGACAGTCGGAAGATCGAAGAGGTTCTCCGGTTCTGCTGTATTGTGGATCTGGAGCTTTCTTCTGACTCTTTCTTCAAAAGGCGCAAAGAGGAATATGCTGACATGCCGCTCTTCGGAGAGAATATAGTCAGCGGCACGTCCTACTATGACACAGCTGCCTTCTGATGCAATTTCCCGGATTATATTGAATTCTTCCTCCTGCACCTTGGTGAATGGTGAAGTCTGGAATGATTCGAAGCCGGAGAACATGTTGCTGAACGAAAAATCAGGAGCTTTCTCATCATTTTCGCGTATATATTCCGTATTGTATCCGGTGCTTTTTGCCGCTCTGGCGATGATCTCTTCATCATAGAAAGGGACTCCGAGTCTTTTCGCCAGGCGTTTTGCGACCTCATGTCCGCCGCTGCCGAACTCTCTGTCTATAGTTACGATGACCTTGTCACTCATGTCGGTTCTCCTTATCTCTGTTATGACTTAATTGTACCATGTGATCTCAGTTTTGAGAGGATATTTCTTTGATGAAAGCATCCATGTCAGCTGTAGAAGGGAAGATGGCCCTCGCGTTGTCGTCGCGGCCGCCGCCTTTCCCGCTGAACTTTTTCACA
>JBGUVT010000261.1:0-8899 GCA_045220485.1 Anaerovoracaceae bacterium
GACTATATTGCTTATCGAAGGCGGCACATAATGCTTACCCACGAAGAAATGCCTGCTCCGGCCGATCGGCTGGAGGAGGACTATCAGCAGATCATCACTAAACTTCAGGACGAGGCGAAGCAGTCAGCAGTTCACGCGGCAGAAGAGTATAACGATATGATCGACTACTATACTGTCTGGGCACATCAGATCAAAACTCCGATTGCAGCCATGCGGCTCAGCCTCCAGTCAGAGGATACAGAGACGGCAAGAAAACTCACTTCAGATCTGAACCGGATCGAAGAATATGTCGAAATGGTGCTGACGTTCCTGCGACTGGATTCGGACAGCACGGACTACCTTATAAAGGAATATGATCTTGACAGTATCATCCGCACGGCTGTCCGGAAGTTTTCAAGGGAATTCATTCTGAAGAGACTGACGCTGGATTATCAGCCAGTGAATTATACTGTGCTCACCGATGGAAAATGGCTGACATTCGTTATAGAGCAGATTATTTCAAATGCGGTCAAGTACACTTCAGAAGGCGGCGTGCATATCTATATGGATGAGCCGGGAATTCTCCATATCAGTGATACCGGTATAGGTATAAGTGCTGAAGACCTTCCTCGCATATTTGAAAACGGCTACACCGGCTTCAATGGTCGCGAGGATAAACGGGCAAGCGGGATCGGGCTTTATCTCTGCAAAAGGATAACGGACAATCTCGGGCATACGATAAGCGCTGAGTCGCAGCCGGGCAGGGGCACGACGATAATACTTGATTTCAGAACCACAAGACTCGTGACAGAAGATTGATCATAAATGTGACATATATGTAAGAAATACGTAAGCAGATCCGATGGAACGGCTCTGCTTATATTATTATCATCAGACTGTAATCAGGCAACAAGGAGGTTACAGTAATGAGTTTACTTGAAGCAAGAGGAATAAAGAAAACATACAGGACTCGTTTCGGCGGAGCATCCGTTGAAGCGCTGAAGAACGTCAATTTCACAGTTGAAAAGGGCGAATATGTCGCTATCATGGGAGAATCCGGCAGCGGCAAGACCACCCTGCTGAACATAATCGCGGCTCTGGACAAGCCGACAGAAGGAACGGTCATACTTGACGGCATGAAGCTGAGCGCAGTCAGGGACTCGGATCTTGCAAAATTCCGCAGAGACAATCTGGGGTATGTGTTTCAGGACTTCAATCTGCTGGATACATTCTCTCTCGAAGACAATATCTATCTTCCACTGGTTCTGGCCGGAATGAAGCCGGAAGATATGAAGAAGAGGCTGGATGACCTTGCATCACCGCTTGGTATCGAAACCCTTCTCAAGAAATATCCTTACGAGGTATCCGGCGGTCAGAAACAGAGAGCGGCGGTTGCGAGAGCACTGATCACAGATCCGAGAATAGTTCTGGCGGATGAGCCTACGGGCGCACTTGATTCAAAGTCATCGGACGAGCTGCTTGATCTTTTCGCTAAGGTGAATCAGATGGGACATACCATCCTGATGGTAACTCATTCCACAAAGGCTGCGAGCAGGGCTTCCAGGGTGATGTTTATACGCGATGGAGTAGTGTTCCACCAGATATATAAAGGCGATGCCACTGATCAGCAGATGTATCAGAAGATTAGCAATACACTGACGCTTCTCGCACAGGGAGGTGACAGATAATGAAGCTGGGATTCTATCCAAAGATGGCTGCGAACGGCATGCGTAAGAACGGCAGGCTGTATGCACCGTATCTGGTGACATGCATCATGATGGTAGCTGTGTATTACATCCTTCACTTCCTCGGGTATTCAGGGATCATGGACGGCATGCCGGGCGGGCACACTGCTACCGATATGATGCAGATGGGCACATATATAATGACGCTGTTCGGGCTTCTGTTTCTCTTTTATACACAGGCAACGCTGATCAAAGGCAGAAAGAAGGAGTTCGGTCTTTACAGCATTTTGGGGATGAACAGATTCAACCTGGGAAGGATACTGTTCTTCGAAACGCTGTTTACATGGGCAGTCGCGATATTCGGCGGACTCATTGCCGGCATAGGGATTTCCAAGCTGGCAGAGCTCGGATTTACAAAGCTGATAGAAGTACCTGTAAGATATGCTTTCTCTGTTCCGTTCACCTCTGTCATCATGACAGTTGTAACATACAGCGCGATTTTTTTGCTGATCTATCTCAATTCGCTGAGACAAGTCAGTTTTGCAAGTCCAATAGAGCTGGTGACTGCAGATAAAGCAGGCGAGAAGCCGCCGAAGTCAAACTGGCTCACAGGCGTCCTCGGCCTTGCATCTCTTGGGTCGGGATACTATATCGCGCTTAAGATACAGCAACCTATGTCAGCACTCATGTGGTTCTTTGTCGCCGTGATACTGATAATGATAGGTACCTATCTTCTTCTGATCGCAGGCTCTGTCATCCTTTGCAGGATGCTTCAGAAGAATAGGAACTACTATTACCAGACAAATCATTTTGTATCGGTGTCTTCGATGGCATATCGCATGAAGAGAAACGGCGCGGGACTTGCGTCGATCTGCATCCTTCTGACGATGATCCTTGTAATGATGTCCTCGACTTCAGCGCTTTACACAGGTGCAGAGCAGTGCCTCAATGTGCGCTATCCTAACGAGATAGGTGCCTTTGCGTGCAAGTACGGTTATGATGAAAGCCTTGAGGATCTGGGTGAGAAGCTGGATGCTGACCTTAAGGCCGCTGCTGAGGAACACGGTGCGGAGATAATGAACAACAAAACATATTACGAGTGGTCGATCAGCGGTTACTTCGATGACAGCAAGCTGGATGTCACACTCAACTCAAAGTCAGATCTTGCTTTCATCAATTATGACAAAGTAGCGCAGATACTGTTCATTGATGTGGATGTCTATAACAGAGTATTTGGCTATAACGAGACAGTGGCTCAGGGTGAAGCATTGGTCGGAACCGCAAAGGACATAGAGATCGGCGATGTGATAACTATCGGGGATGTTCCGTTCAAAGTCACAAAGCGTATCGATGACAGGATAGAAGAGATAGATCCGGCTGCAGTGGTCTCGGCATCTCCGGGCATCTTTGTGATCGTGAAGGATGCTGGTGAGGTCGCGAAGAACTACACAAAATATGCAGATTACGACGGCGAGCCTATGCTGGCGTGGTTCTGGGACTGCCGTTTTGATACCGGCCTTGACGCCGACGAGCAGGTGGCTCTGGCAGCCACACTGGATAATTTGATCAAAGAGGAACTGAAGCCGCTTGACTTTGACAACTGCTACTGCGAGAGCCATGAAGCAGAACGAGGCGACTTCGTCAGCACCTTCGGAGGACTGTTTTTCCTCGGCATTCTGCTCAGCATCATCTTCCTGATGTCCTGCGTGATAATCATGTATTACAAACAGGTCTCGGAAGGTTTCGAGGATCAGTCCAGATTCGACATAATGCAGAAGGTCGGCATGACGAAGGATGAAATAAGAAAAAGCATCAATTCACAGATGCTGACGGTATTCCTTATCCCAATCATCTTAGCCTGCATACACTTGGCGGTGGTACTGCCTATAGTAAACAAGCTGCTCATGCTGTTCGGACTGTTTGACATACCGCGCCTGATCATTACCTCCAGTGTATGCGTACTGATCTGCGGTATAGTATATGCGGTCATATACAGAGTTACATCTAATGCATACTACCGAATCGTTTCGTAAAAAAGGTATTGACTAACGAACGAACGGTAGGTAGAATGGTGATGTCCAATATATATTTTACTGCCGGAGGAATGCTATGGATAAGGGCAATACAAGAGATGAGATACTGAATGTCGCGCTGGATCTGTTTTCAGTTAATGGTTATGAAGCTACGAGCATTTCGCAGATCGCAGATGCGGTAGGGATCAGAAAGGCATCTCTTTACAGCCACTTCGGAAGCAAGCAGGAGATACTGGATAATGTCGTAGAGTCGGTGCTAAACGGATATGCAGAGCATTCCATATTCACTAAAGCCGACTGGGACGATCCTGAATTCACAAAGGACAAAGAGGGGATGACTGCGGATGATGCCGCGAAGATGATCCAGGGTCAGGTCAGATATATAGTCCATGATCCGGCCATCAGCAGGGGCAGAAAGCTGCTCTTGATCGAGCAGTTCCGCAACCGGGAACTCTCTGTTCTGCAGACCAGAATGAATTACGAAGGGATCATGAAATACTTCGAAGGCATAATCAGATACCTTATCCGCAGCAATACGCTTAGGGAAGCGGATACTGAGATCATGGCCGCGCAGCTCTCATCACCGATCACAGTCTGGATCAACCTGTGTGACAGGGAGCCTGCCAGAGAGGAAGAAGTGATGGAACTGGTGCATAAACACGTGCTGCAGTTCTTCGAGGTCTACGCAAAGTAGAACGATACTATAAATAAATCATATAGAATATCAATTGCCGGCCGGCCTTAAGGCTGACCGGTAAAAAAATACACCTCAAACTACCGAACGATAGGGAGCAAAAAGAGGGAGGTCAATAATGTGTACAAGCATAGTAGTAAATAAGAATAAGACGATAGTAGGCTGGAATCTGGATCTTCTGGATATGGAATACAGAGTCAGTCCTGCAGATGAAGGGGTATTCATAGAGGTCAATGATGCAACAGAAGGGTGGATGCCATTGTTTGGCGCCAACAGCCGGGGAGACTTTGTTGGAATGCCTACATGCTGGCCTGCCGACAGAAGAAGCGATCCAGCGGGAGACGGCGAGAATGTAATCATGCTGGACATCGACCTCCTGCTGCAGAAGAAAACGCTGCAGGAGATCCGCGACATAGCGGCTGAAAGACCTGTCTACAGCATCCCGGGACTGACATTCATGTCTGCACTGTCGGATGCTGACGGCAACGTGCTTCACATAGTGCCGGGTCAGGGCTGCAGCTACTACGAAAAACCTGAATACAAGATTTTAACGAATTTCTCACCATATAAGCAGAACTCAGAGACACATCCGTGGATGGGCTGGGACAGATATCACATAGCAAAAGACATGCTGAAAAATGCGTCAGATGATTTTGATGTGGAGGATTGCTTTGAAATACTGAAGGCAGTCTCGCAGGAAGTCTGCCCGACCGTCGTGTCCATGGTATATGACGTGACAGACAGGACTGTTTACTGGTGCGAAAACAGAGAATGGGATAAGAAAGCAAGGAAACGAAAATGTTTTGGAGAGTCATTAATAGAGTAATTGAACTGATGAAAGAATCGAGAGAAATACCGAAATGGGCTCGGGACGAGCATATGGAGATAATAGTCCCGCAGGCAGAATTGTGGAGGTGGAAATAGTCATGAAGACGAATATAGAAAAATACATTATTGGAAACCGTAAAGTGATGAGAATGCTGACTGTTGCAGCGACACTGTTTTTTGCCAGCGCGGTATTCCAGATCACCGCAGACAAGTGGCCGGAAGGCGTAATATATTTCGCAGCGGCAGCTTGCTTCGTATCACTCGAAAGAGCATGCGTCAGGAAAGCAGATGAAACCAGAAACAATGGAGAGACAACTGATCGTGAGGAAGGAAACAATGAGTAATACTGGAATCACCAAATATGACAATAAAGCGCTGATCTCATTCTTCACTTTAGTGATAATACTTTCGCTGGCAGCAGAGGCTTATATAATAACGGACGGACCACTCTGGATGTATTTTGTTTTGATGTGGATCCCGGCATTCTCTGCTATCATCGCCAGCGCGATCGCGCTTAAAGAAAACAATGAGAAGTTTTCTCTGAAAGGATTCCTTTCCGGGCTTGGCATAAGAAGATGCAGGATCCGTTATATACTGCTAGCGGTGTTTATTCCGCTTATCTATCTGCTTATTCCTTACATGATCTACTGGAAGACACATCCGGACAATTTCGGATATACAGGCGTGGCGCTAAGTCTGATATTGAAAGACTGTCTCCCAACTTTGATCATCGGTATATTCCCGGGCATTCTTTCCGCGATGGGCGAGGAGATAGGATGGCGGGGATACATGCTTCCTGCACTTACGGAAAGAAGCGGACTGAAGAAAGCTCTGATTATAACGAGCCTGTTCTGGTGTTGCTGGCACCTGCCGCTGCTCGCTTTCGGGGACTATATGGCTGGTGCACCTGTGTGGTATAAACTGCCTGCATTTGTGCTATGCATCTTCCCGGTCGGGATCATTATCGGCGGTCTGACATACTTGAGCAAGAGCGTTTGGCCTGCAGCATTCCTGCATGCGGCACATAATAATTATGATCAGGCAGTATTCGGCGTGATCACAAGAGGCGACGACATGATGTATTACGTCAGCGAGACCGGGTTTCTCACAATAATATGCGCATGGGTGATCGCGATTATAATGATCGTTAAAGTCAAAGATATTGCAGCAAAAGAGGAGAACCGAATATGAGCAGTATTTACATGTTCGCCGGTGCTGCGATGCCTTGGATTGCACTTGGTCTCTTACTTGCTGTGTTTTGTGTAAGAGCGGCATGCAGAAAAATGACTCAGAAAAAGAAAGACGACTATAGTTCTGAAGGAATGTCCATTGGGACGTGCTTCGGAATTGCAATGGCAACAGCACTGCATATCAATGTTGGCATCGGAATGATGCTGGGCCTGTTACTGGGACTTGCTATGGGTTCTTCAAAAGAGAAGGAAGATGACAAGAAATGACACTGATAGATAGTATGATCCAAATACGCAGGCTGTCTGATCCTGAGATCCCTGCAGCTCTGGATCTGGCCTGGAAGGTGTTTTCCGAATACGAATCTCCTGATTATTCAACAGAGGGGACTGAGGAGTTCCGTAAGTGCCTGCATGATGAGGAATACCTGTATGGCATAGATTATTATGGAGCGTTTGACAGCAGTAAGCTTATTGGATTGATCGGTATTCGCTCGAATCTGGAGCATATCTGTTTCTTCTTTGTTGACGGACAGTATCACAAAAATGGAATCGGGACTAAGATGTTCGATCACCTTCTGGAGAATTATAAAGGCAATTTCGTTACGGTCAATTCTTCACCGTATGGTCTGGGCTTCTATAAAAAACTGGGATTTGTTCCGACTGAAGAAGAAAAGACAATAAATGGTATAAGATTCACACCGATGATTTATAGGAGGAAAGTCAAAATGAAGGATTACATAGCATACTGTGGATTGGACTGCGAGACATGTGAAGCTCATATTGCAACTGTAAACAATGATAATGATCTGAGGATCAAAGTCGCAAAGGAATGGTCGGAGTTGAATGGTGTAGAGATCACTCCGGAGATGATCAACTGCGCCGGCTGCCGCATCGAAGGCGTGAAGACTCCTTTCTGCGATTCACTTTGTCCGATAAGACAGTGTGCGCTTAGTAAGGATATCGAGACTTGCGGAGACTGCAGCGAAATGAGCTCATGTAAAAAACTTGAGATGATAACAGGAAATAACGAGGAAGCCCTCAAACGGCTAAAAGGATAAGCAAAAAATGTCAAAAGAAATAGAACCGCAAATGACAACGAGAGCATCGGCATACGAACTTTGGATGAATGCGCCGAATCCGATGGTGACGTTCTTCAAAACGCTTGATGTAACAAACCTGGTCAGGATGAGCAGAAAGAAAGGCTACAAGTTCAACATGCTGCTGGACTACTGCATTGGAAAAGCTGCAGCTCCCATAAAGGAATTCTACATGCTTCCTGTAGGGGACAGGCTGATAAAATATGACACTCTTGCAGTAAACACTATCGTGAAGAACAGAGAAGGAGAAGTCAGTTCATGCGATATTCTGTTTACGGATGATCTGACCGTTTTCAATCGGGAATATCTGACGCATACCTCACGAGCAGCGGATAGTTGCTGCGACCGGGATCTGTCTGAGGACAGTATGGTGATCGGGACTTCTGCAATTATCGATACCGAGATAGATGGTGCTGTCGGCATGAACAGCGGAATCTTCAATAATCCGTTCATGCTATGGGGGAAATATAGAAAGAAACTGTTCAGATATTATCTGCCTGTATCGTTCCAATTCCATCATACACAGATGGACGGAGCGCATGCCGGCAGATTCCTTGAAAACCTTCAAAATAACGTAAGAAATATAAGATGAGATGGGAATGCTATGATGAGAGGATTCAGGAAAGTGAAAAGAAAAAGCGTAATTATCTGCCATAGTGAAGAAGAGATAAATCGGAAAGCAGACGCGCTTATAGAGCGTGGCTTTCATGTGGAGCGTCAGTCAGGTGTACTGCCTGTACAGCCGTTTTGCATTGCAACATACAGAGTTGTTTTCTGGAAATAATAAAAATATAGGGTATCTGATGTGATGCAGAAAGCATCACATTAGGATATCGTTATTCATTTTACTAAGATGTATATGCCACCGGTAGGCGCTATTACCATGCTGAGCATGATAATATCTGAAAGCGTACTAACCACATATCCGATTCAGATTTTTGTAGGAAGTAGCTTGATTCTTTTTTCTGTCCCGGATGCTTTTCATGAGACGGCAGGATAACAAGCTTTATGAAAAAGAACATGAACTTCATGCAGAATGAGTAATAGGTTGTATTTCCTCACATATTGCACGGATCTCTTCACTGAAAACAGTATCTTTGGGCCAGATGAAGGTAAAATCATGTTTTACCCTAAAGTCGTCAAGGGGGATTGTTTTCAGATATCCGGACTGCAGTCCTGATGCAACCGCTGCTTTATATAAAAAGGTGATACCACAGTCTTTTTCAATAAGACTTATTATGGCATGCATGTTCTCCACCTGGATAAAATGGCTAAAATCACTTGTGGAGTAATTGTTCAGGGCAAGAGCTCTTTCTAATATATTGCGCGTTCCTGAACCGGGTTCTCTTATAAGAATTCGCTCGGAAAAGAGATCTTTTATCACGCGCGGCTT
>JBGUVT010000262.1:0-5816 GCA_045220485.1 Anaerovoracaceae bacterium
CCGTAATCATACTTGAACTCAGGCATGGTCAGCTTAACATAGCTCCTGTTCCTGTTTTTCCAGGCCGAAGTGAAATCACTGCCGTTCATTCCCTGAACAAATGCATCGACCGCCGTACCCACTGGAGGAAGTATTCCGACAAAAGATATCTCACCGCCTTTATATCTGCGCTCGAAGCATTTAGCCCCGTTCAGCTTGAAGTAGTTGCAAGGTCCGAGTTCGTTAAGCATCGTCGCTTTTTCTGCGGTCCCTCTGGAATTGGTGAATTTTCCGTCTTGCACAGATTCAAACGGCACTTCCCATTTCCCCTCGAATACAGTTGTATTAACCAGCACCATCCTGTCATCATCATACAGTGCATCTATCACCTTGCGGATCATGTTCCGCGTGTTGTTGTAGACCCACTTGTTTATGTCGGATACTGTCTCATTATTGAACGGCGCAACGTAAAATTCAGAGTCAAAATAGTTTTTATTCTGCTGAAGAAAACTATCTTTGACCTTCATCAGGTTTTCCCTTGCCCATATGGAATTGGACTGCCGGAAGATAATTTTATCCGAGCCTTCTAGTCTGTCGTTCATGCCGGCAAGATAACTGCAGAACTCAGCACGGTTCATTCCTCCGCCCAGCACCGTTTCCATTTCTTCCAAAGTATCCCCGGATGCGCCGACCTCGAGCATGGCAAGAGCTGTTTCGACGGAATCAGGTGACACCAGGACGTTGCAGTTGCTATCGGCTGCCGATACTCTCCTGAACAAATTTACAGAGAAATCCGTGGCTGCCCTGCGGAACGCCTCACTCTCCGCGGTGTTTCCCGCAGGATTCCTGGTAAAAGCAGCTGTCAGGTTCTTTGATGATTCGCTCAGAGGAAGTATTTCTATATTTTCCTCAGGCTCAGGCTGCGGCTCAGGTTCAGGCGGTGCCTTTGGTTTTGTTTTACCAACCTTTACCTTGCATTTATATTTCTTTTTTCCGACCTTTGCGGTGATATATGCAGTGCCTTTCTTCAAGCCCTTGATAGTGACGGTGCTGCGGCGTTTGCCCTTTATCTTTACAATTTTTACGATCTTCTTGTTGCTACTCTTCCAGATCACCCGTTTTCTGGCGTTTTTCAGCTTGATCGTTGTTTTTTTCCCCTTTTTTAAGGTCACAGTCTTCTTTGAAAGAGAAGGTTTTGAAGCAGCATTGACCGGTCCTGCAAATGCGGTTATCCCAAGCGACACGAATGTCAGTGAGCATATTATCATTAAGGAAAGGAGTTTTCTGATACAATATTTCATTTCGGATCACCTTGATTACCTGTTATTACTCTAATATTCTACAGCAGTTCCTGCCCTTTGTCATAACAAAACTGCAGTTTACGGCTAAACAAAAGTCCCGGCCTGGAAACCGGGACTTAAAGCTTTATATATCAGATTCTTACGCCTTAGCAGCTGCAGCCTTTGCCTTTTCTGCTTCCTTAGCGGCAGCGGCTTTTGCCTTCTTAGCGGCAGCAACCTTCTCTGCCTGCTCCTTCTTAGGGAGCTTCCTGAAGCTGTTGATGGCTCCTGTAGGGCAGATAGCTGCGCAGAGTCCGCAGCTCTTGCACTTGCTCTCATCGATCCTTGCGAGGTTGTCCTCAACATGGATGGCGTCAAAATTGCAGACCGTGGTGCACTTCATGCAGCCGATGCAGGAGTTGTCGCAGTTCTTGCGGGCAACAGCGCCCTTGTCTGTGGATGAGCACAGAACGTGTACCTGATTCTTCTCCGGTACGAGCCTGATGATCTTCTGCGGGCAAACGCCTACGCACGCGCCGCAAGCCACGCAGTTTTCTCTGTTGACCTTCGCAACACCGTCAACAACGCCGATAGCGTCAAACTGGCATGCATTAGCACAGTCGCCAAGTCCGATACATCCGAACATGCATGCGTTCGGTGATGTGAACCATCCCTTTGCACCCTTGCAGGACTGCATGCCCTGCCATTCGAGTACTGTGCGGGATGCTTCGCATGTGCCGTTGCACATTACCTGTGCTACCTGAGGCTCTGTAGCTCCTGCAGCTCTGCCGAGGATCTCGGCGATCTGTGCCGCAACAGCAGCTCCACCCGGGGAGCACTTTGTGCAAGGCAGTGCTTCGTCAGCAACGAGGTTAGCCGCATAGTCGTCACAGCCTGCGAATCCGCAGCCACCGCAGTTAGCGCCAGGCAGCACCTCTCTGACCTGAGTTACTCTCTCGTCTACTGCTACATGGAATACCTTGGATGCGAATACCAGAAGGCCGGAACAGACGAGACCGATTACTGCTACTAACAGTACAGGTGTCATTACTCCACTCATTTTCTACCTCCTTACTGGAACATCCCGGTGAAGCCCATGAACGAAAGTGCCATGATGGAAGCAGCAACTAGGATGATTCCAACGCCCTTGAAAGGTGTCGGGATATCGTCCATGTTGTTGAGCTTCTCCTCACGGATGCCTGCGAAGAGAACCATCGCTACCATGTAGCCGACGCCCGCTCCGAAAGCATACACTACGGACTCAACGTAGGAATAACCATAACTTATTGCATTGATCGTCGCACCGAGAATAGCGCAGTTTGTTGTGATGAGCGGGAGGAAGATACCGAGGGCCTTCTGGAGGGCCGGCAGGTACTTCTTCATGAACATCTCTACGAACTGTACGAGTGCAGCGATTACGAGAATGAATACTACAGTCTGCAGATATCCGATCTCAAACTTATTGAGGATCTGCATCACCGGCCAGGTAACGAGTTCGGCGATAACCATTACGAAGACTACCGCGCCGCCCATACCGACTGATGAGCTCATCTTGTTTGATACTCCGAGGAATGAGCAGATTCCGAGGAACTGCGACAGTACGAAGTTATTAACGAGGACGATCCCCATGAAGATAACTATAAGGTTTACTATCATGTCTGTCCTCCTTTCTATACTGCTGCTGCAGCTTTCTTCTCAGCTGCAACTTCCTCATTTGCTTCAGCTGTGTTGCACGAATTGTACATCGGGCACAGTCCGCAGCTGAATCCCTTAGCCTTAAGAGCTTTGCCCTTTGTAGCAGCCTGCATAACAGCGATCAGAACTCCGAATACGAAGAATCCGCCCGGCGGCAGGTTGAAGAAGCCGATCGAGAAGTTAGGGATGATAGTGAAGCCAAGGAGGCAGCCTGTTCCCAGAAGCTCTCTGATAGCTCCCATAGCAGCAAGTGCAAGTGTGAATCCGAGTCCCATTCCGATTCCATCGAGGGCGGAATCAACTACGGTGTTCTTGTTTGCAAATGCCTCTGCACGTCCGAGAATGATGCAGTTTACTACGATCAGAGGGATGAATACTCCCAGAGCCTTATTGATGTCCGGAGCATAAGCCTGGAGCACAAACTGTACCAGAGTTACGAATCCGGCGATTACTACGATGTAGCAAGGGATCCTGACCTTGTCAGGGATCACTTTACGCAGCAGCGAAATTACGATGTTGGAACAAATCAGTACGGCTGTCGCCGAGAGTCCCATTCCGAGCGCGTTGATCAGCGATGAAGATGTAGCGAGGAACGGGCAAGTTCCGAGCAGGAGTACCAGTGTAGGGTTCTCCTTGATGATACCGTTGGTCAGTATCGCGAGCTTACTTTTCTTTTCCATTACTTAACACCTCCCATCGCGTCAAACTGAGCAAGTGCGCAGTATACAGCTTTGTGGATAGCTCCCGAGGATACAGATGCTCCGGTCACGTGCTGAACGGATGAATCGTTCTTGACCTGGTCGCTTGTAAGCTCGGTAAGTCCGACGTACTGCGAAAGATGTGTGGCGTCATGTGCCTTGGTACCTACGCCCGGTGTGTCTGCGTGATCTGTGACCTTTACTCCGGTGATAGCTCCATCCTTGTCGATACCGACCATGGCTGTGAGCATTCCGCCGTATGAGTTTGTCTTGACTGTGACTACCATGCCTGCTTTGTTGTCAGCAACGTAGCAGTCCTCGACATAAACCTTACCATCTTCGAGGATGTAAGGATTTGCATCCGAAGGGCTGAAGTTGTCTGCGTCAGGCAGGAGCTCCATACGTGCCTCACTTGCAGCCTTTGCTGTATTCTCGGCAATGATTGGAGCTGTGATGCCGTATGTGAATGCCAGCAGGAATGTCGTCACGAAGCATATCACTACAAGAACGAGGATAGGCGAGATGTATTCCTTGAATGCGCTGTTTTTATTTTCCATTCTTAGCACCTCCCTCCTTCAGGTAGAACTTGTAGGACAGGTTGTTGAGCAGCGGTGTGCAGATGTTCATCAGCAGGATTGAGAAGGATACACCTTCAGGATACGAGCCGAAGAGTCTGATGCTCATTGTGATGATGCCGCAGCCGATGCCGAAAATCAGCTGTCCGAGCGGCAGCTTTGGCGATGTTACATAGTCGGTAGCCATGAAGAAAGCTCCGAGCATAACGCCGCCGCTGAGCACATGGAAGAGTGCCCAGTAAGGGCTTCCTGTTGCGATCAGTCCGAATACGAATACAGTGCCGATGAAAGCACAAGGGATGATCGGGCTGATGACCTTGCAGACGATCAGATAGATTCCGCCGATCAGCAGTGCAAGTGCACAGACTTCTCCGGTCGAACCACCGTGGAATCCGAGCAGCAGCTGCATGAGTCCAGGGATCTGATCAGTGCTTCCCTCTGCATAAAGAGCAAGAGGTGTAGGTCCTGTGACCGTATCTGTGGATTCTGCGAGTCTCGTCAGAGGCCATGTTGACATGTTGGCCGAGAACGAGATGAACAGGAAGATACGTGCTGTGATAGCAGGGTTCGAGAAGTTCTTTCCGATTCCGCCGAAGAGTCCCTTGACTACTACGATGGCAAAGAGACATCCGATGATGGCCTGCCAGAGCGGGAAGCTTGCCGGTACGTTGAACGCGATCAGCAGTCCCGTAAGAGCAGCGGAAAGATCTCCAACCGTCTGTTTCTTATGAACGATTGCATTGAAGAGGTACTCGAAGAGTACGCTGGCTGCAACGCATACGACCGACAGCAGCAGAGCCCTGAGGCCAAATATATAAATGCTGGCGATCCATGCAGGAGCGAGTGCCAGAAGCACCGACCCCATCAGCCTTGTGGTATCCGATTCCGTTACGATATGCGGTGAGGAGGATACGATCAAATTGGTATGAAACTTATTATCCATATTACTTCGATGCCTCCTTTACCATCATCTTTGCCAGCTTGTTAGTCAGAGCAAGCGGGCGTCTTGCCGGGCATGTGTACGAGCAGCTGCCGCACTCCATGCACTGCATAACGTTGAATCTGTTTAATTTATCTACATCCTTTGCCTCGTAAGCGTCAGCGAAGATGCTTGGCATCAGGCCGAACGGGCAGGCTGTGTGGCAGCGCTGACAGTTAAGGCAGGCTGTCTCCTCCTTTACTTCTGCCATTTCCTGGCTGAAGCAAAGAATAGCGGATGTATTCTTCATTGTCGGGGATTCGTCAGACTTTGTAGCTCTTCCCATCATAGGTCCGCCCATGATGATCTTGCGAGGCTCCTTCTTGTAGCCGCCGCAGAACTCTACTACGTCTGCGATTCTTGTACCGATCGGAACGTATACGTTCTTAGGCTCGGCAACTGCATCTCCATCGACCGTTACTCTTCTTCTTACGACAGGCATACCGGTCTTGAAATACTCAGCCATTACGCCGATAGTCGAAACGTTGTCGAGAATAACTCCAAGCTGTGCAGGGAGTACGCCCGCATTCATCGTCTTGCCCGTGACCTCGTAAACGAGTACACGCTCAGCTCCCTTTGGATAGCTGGACGGAAGCGGTACGATCTCGAT
>JBGUVT010000263.1:0-9988 GCA_045220485.1 Anaerovoracaceae bacterium
GTGTGAAATATCTGAAGGATCATGCATTGTCTTTTCTCTCATCGCCAGCACCGTTGTCGGGAGGCCCCATGCGTTGATGAAGCCTGCAGCCTGACCCTGATCGTAGTCACTCTCACCGAATGATGCAAGTGATTCAGAGTAGAGCGAGTAAGGCGAAGTAACACCTGCAGGTATTATGTTGCCCTTGTAAAGCTTAAGAGTGACCTCACCTGTCACATTTTTATTGGCAACATTTGCAAATGCTGTGAGTGCTTCCTGCATAGGTGAGAACCATTTTCCATTATACAGCATATCTGCGTAATCAACGGCAAGTTTCTGCTTAAGATGCATCGTATCTTTGTCTACGGTTATCGTTTCAAGCTGGAAATGTGCTGCATAGAGTATCGATCCGCCCGGAGTCTCGTAGACGCCGTGACTCTTCATGCCGATGAGCCTGTTCTCAACCAGGTTCAGGATTCCAATACCGTTCTTTCCGCCTATCTCATTCAGCTTCTCGATGATCTTGCTGGCTTTCATCTTCTCGCCGTTAACGGAAACAGGAGCGCCTTCTTCGAATGCTATCTTTACGTATTCCGGCTCGTCCGGTGCCTGCAGAGGAGAAACTCCCAGTTCGAGGAAGCCTTCCTTCTCATACTGAGGTTCAAGTGACGGATCCTCGAGATCGAGACCTTCATGGCTCAGATGCCAGATATTTTTATCCTTTGAATAGTTTGTCTCTCTTGAGATCTTCAGAGGCACATTATGTGCTTCAGCATAATCGATTTCCTGATCTCTTGAAGCGATATCCCACTCTCTCCATGGAGCGATAACCTTCATGCCCGGAGCCCATCTTTTAACGGCAAGCTCGAATCTGACCTGATCGTTACCCTTGCCCGTGCATCCATGGCAGACAGCGTCAGCGCCTTCTTCAATGGCTATCTGTGCAAGCTTTTTGCCGATGATAGGACGGGCAAAAGCTGTACCCAGCAGATATCCTTCGTATGTTGCATCCATCTTGAGTGACGGAATGATTACATTTTCTACCATTTCATCGATCAGATCCGCAACTATCAGCTTGCTGGCACCGGTCTTAAGAGCTTTCTCTTCAAGCCCTTCAAGCTCATCATTCTGTCCTACATTTCCGCAGACAGCAATGATCTCAGGATCATCATAGTTCTCTTTCAGCCATGGGATTATTATTGAAGTATCGAGTCCTCCCGAGTATGCCAGAACGATTTTCTTGATTCCTTTATTTTCCATATTTCCGCCCCTTTCTATCTTCAGTCTTAAGACACTTTTTATCTTTTTAATCAAGCACTTTGCGAATGGCTTCAAGTGCCCTTTTTATTTCATCTTCACTTATGGTCAACGGAGGAAGCAGTCTCAGCCTCTGCCCTGCAGGTATAGCCAGTACGCCTTCTTCCATTAGTTTATTAACTGCCTCTGAACCTGTCATTCCATCCAGATCGATTCCTATCATGAGACCAAGTCCGTCGAGGCCTGCAACCTTCTTCATCTGCTTCAGCTCATTACGTATAAACTCTGACTTTGCCTTTACAGAATCGAGGAATGCATCATCCATTGTGTCGAGCACCACACATGCTCCTGCGCACGCCACCGGGTTCATACCGAATGTGGAGCCGTGGTCACCAGGGGCCAGCACATCGCAGGTCTTTGGTCCGCAGATGATTCCGCCTATAGGCAGTCCTGCTCCGATACCCTTTGCAAATGAGACTATATCCGGCTTGATCCCGTACTGCTCAAATGCGAACAGCGTTCCGCTCCTGCCTATGCCCACCTGCACTTCGTCATCTATGAACAGTATGTCTTTGCTTCTGCAGAGTTCTGCAGCTTTTTCCACAAACTCCCTGTCAAGAGCGTGGACTCCGCCCTCTCCCTGCACCAGCTCCATCAGGAAGGCGCATGGGTCGTACTGATCGACCAGCTTTTCAAGAGCTTCCACATCGTCAACTTCTGCATGCACAAAGCCCGGTACCAGAGGTTCAAACACCTCCTGTGCTTCAGCAAGGCCTGTGGCTGTTACAGTAGCCAGCGTTCTTCCATGGAACGACTTCTTTAGTGAAATTATTGTATTTTTCTTATGGTCGGCGAGAGTATTGCCGTACTTTCTGGCTGTCTTTATCGCGGCTTCGTTTGCCTCTCCACCGGAATTGGCAAACCACACCTTGCAGAGTCCGCTTCGGGTCACGAGTTTTTCGGCAACCAGCGGACCGGGTTCAGAATAGTACAGATTCGATGTATGCTGCACTTTTTTGAGCTGTCCTATCACTGCATCCAGCCAGGCTTCATTCTGATATCCGAGCGAATTCGCGGCATATCCGCTGCAAAGGTCTATATAGTCCCTTCCATTGGCATCGGTTACTACCGCACCGCAGGCATGATCGACGACAACATCGTAACGGTTATATGTATGGACGATATACTGCGCGTCCAGTTCCTTGATATGGCTGCGGTCCATCAGACACCCCTCTCTCTGTTGTAATACTTTACTCCGTCTTTCATTATCACAGTACCGACTCCTCTGTCGGTGAATATCTCAAGAAGCAGGCAGTGAGGAATACCTCCGTTAAGGATATGTACCCTGTTGACACCTCCCTCTATTGAACGGAAGCAGTTACGCACTTTAGGGATCATGCCTCCTGTTATGATTCCGTCGTCTATCAGTTTCTCTGCTTCTTCTACAAAAAGCTCTGATATGAATGATTCGGGATCGTCAGGATCTGTGCAGACACCCGGAGCATCCGTCAGGTATGCGAGTTTGTCAGCTTTAAGAGCTTTTGCGATCTCCGCCGCAGCATGGTCTCCGTTTATATTGTAGGACTGCCCATGTTTATCCATTCCTATCGGATATATGATAGGCAGAAAGTCATCATTCAGAAGGTCGTTTATTATCTTTGTGTCTACCTCTGTGATTTCACCGACAAACCCTATGTCTTTCATTCCGGGCTTTGCTCTTTTTACTGTGAGCAGTCTTCCGTCTTTGCCGCTGATGCCGCATGCCCTTACTCCGAGCTGCTGTGCCATTGTCACAAGATCGCTGTTTACCTTTCCGAGAACCATCTCTGCTATCTCGAGAGTATCTGCATCTGTGACTCTCAGGCCGTTGATAAACTGAGGCTCTATGCCGGTTTTTCTCATCCAGCTGCTTATCTCGTTGCCTCCCCCATGCACGATGACAGGCTTGAATCCTACAAGTTTCAGCAGCACCGCGTCCTCTATCACATGCATCTTCAGTTCATCATCTATCATGGCGCTGCCGCCATATTTGATCACTATTATCTTGCGGTTGAACCGCTGTATATAAGGGAGAGCCTCGATAAGAACGTTGGCCTTCTCCATGTATTTTTCTTTTACCATCTGATACCTCTTTTTATGAGCGGTACGAACCGTTTATCTTTACATAGTCATATGTCAGATCGCATCCCCATGCGTATGCTTCAGCATCTCCGTTGTGCAGGTCTGCCTCAACCGTGACATACTCTTTCGAAAGGATCTCAGTTGCAAAGTCATCATCGAATGGTATCGAAGCAGAAGCTTTGCATACAAGCACTTCGCCGGCCTCAGATTTTACGCTTACATCGATATTCGATGCATCGAATTCCGCATCAGTGTATCCGATTGCGCAAAGGATACGTCCCCAGTTGGCATCCGAGGCGAATACGGCTGCCTTGAACAGTGAGGAGCATACGATGCTCTTGCTTACGAGTCTTGCAGTCTCTTTATCAGGAGCCCCCGTCACATGGGCTTCAAGCAGTTTTGTGCAGCCTTCCCCGTCGCCTGCTATTTTCTTTGAAAGCTCAACACTTACCGTGTGAAGAGCTTCGCAGAACGCGTCATAAGCCTCCCCTGTTTCAGTTATCTCCGTGTTTCCTGCCAGACCGTTTGCAATGACGACGACTGTATCATTTGTGGATGTGTCTCCGTCAACGCTGACCTGATTGTAGCTGTCAGCTATTTCCTCATGAAGAGCCTTGCTGACAAGCTCCTGGCTGATAGCGCAGTCAGTAGAGATGAAGCTGAGCATGGTACCCATGTTGATGTGTATCATGCCGCTTCCCTTTGCTATGCCGCCGAGAGTACAAACTGTATCTCCTACCTCGAACTGAACAGCACATTCCTTGATATATGTATCAGTCGTCAGGATAGCAAGCGCCGCATCAGCAGACCCTGTCCTTGAAAGGCTGCCTGCGAGTTCCGGCATTGATTTCTCAAAAGGCTCTATTGGAAGCGGTACTCCTATGACTCCTGTTGCTGCAGGCAGCACATCGTCAGCCTTTATTCCCAGACACTCTGCAGCGATCTGTGTTGCCTTCTCAGCTACTTCTTCTCCGTCAGGAGTGCATGTATTTGCGTTTCCGCTGTTGCACAGCACTGCCTGAGCTACTCCGTTGGCGAGATGTTTTTTTGTAACAGCGATGTGAGCCGCCTTTACTTTGTTTTTTGTATATACCGCAGCGGCATTGCCCGGAACCTCACTTACTATGAGAGCCAGATCCGGCTTCACCGAATTTTGCTTTATTCCGCTGTATATTCCTCCTGCCTTGAATCCTGTTGCGGCAGTAACACCGCCTTCAATGATTTTTACCATGTTTCCTCCTGTATTATCTCCCGGAAGATCCGTTCAGCGACTTATACCAGTCCCTCTGTCTCTTCCTTCCCAAGTACTATATTCAGATTCTGTACCGCCGCGCCTGACGCTCCTTTACCGAGATTGTCATATGAGGCGATCAGAAGAATTCTCTCTTCATTGCCGGTCACGTACATCTCCATGCCGTTGCTTCCCGCCATAGGGTTTGAATACACCTTGCCGGATTCAGGCGCTTCATCATTTACGGTGATGAGAGGTTCAGCATCATATCTCTTATGTAAAGTTTTCTTTACATCTTCTATGCCTGCTCCGCTTTTCAGCATCGATGTATGGACAGGTACGGTCATCACCATCCCGCTGTAAAAGTCTGCAACCACAGGACTGAAGCAAGGAGCATTCATAAGGCCTGTCATCGTGACCATCTCAGGCAGGTGCTTATGGGACTGTCCCAGAGCATACTGTCCCGGAGAATCCAGGGCTGTATCCCTTTCTTCATCCTCATAGTCTGCGATCATCTTCTTTCCGCCGCCTGAGTAACCTGTAACGCAGAAGCATGTCAGAAGTGCTTCTTCATCAAGTAAACCGGCTTCGATAAGAGGTCTTACCAGCAGTATGAATCCGCTTGCGTGGCAGCCCGGATTGGCTATCCTTGTGCTGCTGCGGATCTTATCTCTCTGACCTGATGTCAGTTCCGGCATGCCGTAAGTCCAGTCCGGATCGGTACGGTGTGCAGTCGATGTGTCGATAATGACTGAATCTGCAGGAGCAGCAGCCGCAATTTCTCTTGAAGCCTGATCAGGAAGGCAAAGTATACTGACATCTGCCTTCTTGATCATGTTTACTCTTTCTTCTGTATCCTTGCGCTTCTCCGGATCGATCTCCAGCACCTCTATGTCGGTACGTTTCTCCAGATATTCGTTTATCCTGAGCCCCGTGGTTCCGTGAGCTCCGTCTATAAAAACTTTGTACATTATTATTCAGTTACCTTTTTTTAAGTCTAAAATGGTCAGATAAGCACCTTTGAGAGGAAGTCCTTTGTTCTGTCCATCTGCGGATGATTAAGTACAGCATCCGGGGTGCCCTGCTCCACGATGTATCCGCCGTCCATAAAGATGACCTTGTCCGCAACCTCCTTTGCGAAGCCCATCTCATGCGTTACGACTATCATCGTCATGCCCTCTTTTGCGAGACTCTTCATAACATCTAGCACCTCGCCCACCATCTCAGGGTCAAGAGCAGAGGTAGGCTCGTCAAAAAGCATGACTTCAGGATCCATGGCAAGTGCCCTTGCTATTGCAACACGCTGCTGCTGTCCGCCTGACAGATTCCTCGGATACTCGTTGGCTTTTTCCGCAAGTCCTACGCGTTCAAGCAGCGCCAGACCTTTTTCTTCCGATTTTTTCTTATCTGCCTTTTTTACGTTTATCGGTCCGATAGTGAGGTTTTCAAGCACCGATTTATGCGGGAAAAGGTTGAAGGACTGGAATACCATGCCCATCTTTGTTCTCATGGCATCTACGTTCTTTTCGGTAACACGTTCTCCATCGATATAGATCTCGCCACCTGTCGGCTCTTCTAGCCTGTTGATGCAACGGAGCATTGTAGACTTTCCTGATCCGGAAGGTCCTACTATGCAGAGCACCTCACCTTCTTCGACGTTCTGATCGATCCCCTTAAGCACTTCATGATCACCGAAGCTCTTGCAGAGGCCTTTTATTTCTATCATGCTCATGCTGCAGACTCCTTTCTGGCCATTTTGCGCTCATAACCGTTGATTATCTTTGAAAGCGGGATCGTAAGTATCATGTAAGCAAGCGCTACGCCGATATAAGCCGGGAATGTTTCAAATGATGATGAATTCCACAGCTGTCCGCGCCTCAGTATCTCTACGACTCCTACATAACCGAGCACTGATGTCTCCTTGATGAGTGTTACAAACTCATTGGCAAAAGCCGGAAGAATTATGCGGATAGCCTGAGGTATAATGACCAGCCTCATAGCCATCCCATGACTCATACCAAGCGATCTCGCCGCCTCCATCTGGCCTTTGTCGATGGCCTGTATTCCTGACCTGATTACCTCAGACAGGTATGCAGCGGAATTGAATCCGCAGACTATGACGGCCGGTACTACCATTCCTCCGTAGTTGTCCCATTTGAAGCCAATGTCCCAGGACTGCAGGAGCCAAGGAATACCGTATGCCATTATGAGAGCCTGCACCAGCATTGGTGTGCCTCTTACAACATCAATATATACTTTTGCCAGTACCTGCAGGATCTTGCTTTTTGTCTGTGAACACAGTGCAAGGAGCAGTCCGAAGGCTGCTCCAATTACTATTGCTATCAGACTGACCGCCACTGTAGCGGGTATGCCTCTGCAGGCGATGAGAAATCCTTTAAGATATACACCCATTTTGTTTAGTTCCCCTCGCCGTTTTTATTTTTAATTAATTTTGTTTTTGCTTATCTTCTGCTGTGTTATGCAACCGTTTAGCTGAACCACTTATCAACGAGTTCATCATATTTGCCGTTTGCCTTGATATTTGCGAGACCTGCATTCAGCTTGTCAAGCAGCTCTGTGTTGCCCTTCTGTACGGCAAATGCGAATTCTTCGTGCTCTCCGAATGAGTCGCCTACGAATTTAGCGATGTCACCGTGGTTGTTGAGGTAAGCTTCTCCAACCGGCTTGTCTACGATAACGCCCTGAACCTCACCGTTCTGGAGCTGCAGATAGCAGTCTGTCCACTGGTTGAGAACAACGCCTGCTGCGATCTTGCCCTCGTCCTGCATCTCCTGTACCATGTCTCCGCCTGTAGTACCGATCTGGCTTGCAAGCTTCATGTCCGGTGTAACAGCATCGATACCTGCCAGGTCACTGTCGGATGTTACCAGCAACATGAGGTCACTTTCAAAGTAAGTGTCACCGAAGTCAACTTTCTCAGCACGGTCGCCTGCGAGCTTGTTCATTCCTGCGCAGATGATATCGCCCTGATCTGACTGGAGAGCCGGAATGAGTGAATCGAATTCCATATTGACCCATTCAAGTTCAAGTCCCTGGTCCTCAGCGATGGCAGCCATCATATCAGGATCGAAACCTATAATTGTGTCATCTCCGTCCTCTGTTGATTCAAACGGAGCAAATGTAGCTTCCGTTACGACCTTCAGTACAGCTGTCTCTTCTCCTGCTGCTTCGCTGCTCTCTTCGGAGCTGCCGCCTCCGCATGCGCTGAGTGCAAATGTGAATATCATTGCAAGTGCAAGTAAGAGTACTAATGATTTCTTTTTCATGATTTGTTCTCCTTTATACAATTTATTGTTTGATCACATGCATGACTATACTATTTGCGGTATTTTTATTCAAGTATAATTATTGAATATTTTTCATTATTTTTGTATTTTTATGCAAACACATAAAAACAAAAACGGGCACTCGCCCGCTTCTGATGAATTCTCAGTATTCTTTTAAAATCGTCTGCTTAGAGCATCTCGATGAATGCTGCGATACGTGTGTTGAGCTGAGCAACGTCTGCTGTTGAGTAATCTGTCTCGACCATGAAATACGGCACCTTCTTCTCCTCTGTGCAGAATTTCTCGATAGACTTGTGCTCTACGTTGTATGTATGGCATGCCTGCAGTGTCATTTCAAGAACGCCATCAGCTTTGTACTCATCGATCGTTCTTCCGAGCAGATCATATCTGTTAGGGTTAGGGGTCATGACTGAGCAGCCGATATTCAGATATCTCTCAGCAAGAGCTCCCCAGATATCCTCAGCATCTTCGTCAACAAGTCTGTCGTACTGCTTTGCGCCTACGCAGTTCTCCATTGCTACTACAACACCGCCGTTATCTTCGATAGCCTTGATTACTTTCTCTGTTACTCCACCGATCGGGCAACCTGTGACCACTATGCGAGGCTTCTTTTCGAGCATTTTGCCCTCTTTATATTCATTCTCAATTTTAGCCTTGATGGACTTGAGCTCATCAACGATAACCGTACGGTCAAACTTGAAGTCACTTCCGTAGAGAAGCTTGAACATATCCATTCCGGAAACAGGGCATGGATCGTTTTTCATAACATCAATCAGCTCTTTCTTTGCTCTTCTGATGCTGTTCTCGAGTTTAACAGCCTCACGCATTTTTTCATCGGTGATCTCGATACCGAACTTTTCTTCTACATAGGCTTTGAGCTTGAGGCATTCCTCCTTGTAAAGAGCAAGGCCCTTTTCGCTCTGCGAGTTAGGAAGATCCATTACGAATACATCCTTGAATTCGCTCATCAGCTCGTACATCTTTTTCTTTCCGTCACAGGTGTTCTCACCGATAACTATGTCACTGAAGTAGAAGAACGGGCACTTGTCATCTTTTGCGAATCCGTAGCTTGATTTGATCAGCGGACAGAGGTTAGCAGGCAGATCCTTCTCAGCAGAAGGAATTGTCTCTCCCGATGTCGAGCAGAGGCTTACTGAAGCTGCTCCTGCAGCCAGTGCGATTTCTCTAGGAAAATATGTACAGTAAGCTCCGATTACCGGAATACCCTGGTCTTTTACTTTCTTCACATTTACAAATGCATTTCTTCTTGCTTCTGCGAATTCTTCAAATACCGCAGGCAGTTCTTTGATAATTTCCATAAATACGTCCTCTTTCTTTACAAACTCAATGCCGGTAGTAATTTCCAGCCCTACCTTTTTATTATACGAGCAAAACAACAGAGGCAACTATAGAATAAATCTATAATTGCCTCTTATTTCTATGCGTTTTACAGATCAGCATTCAGCAGATCTACATCGATAGGATATCTGCCGAAGATACGTGCCGCATCCATGAGTGCCTGCAGGTTCTCTGCCGGCGTATCCATAGGTGTCTGACATCCTGAAGTCAGGGTGAATCCATTCGGCGAATCCCATGCCTTTCTGATACACTCCTTGCCCGATCTCAGGACATCCTGAGGTGTGCCGAGCCTTATGACATCTACCGGAGGAACGTTGCCTTGGATTGCCATATGAGGTCCGAGAACTTCCTTTGCCTCTTCGAGATCTTCGATATTATCGAGTCCGAAGCATCCGATACCTGTCTCGTTGAGAGTCTCCCAGAGTTTCCGGCTTCCTCCGCAGATGTGAAGGCCGCAGCCTCCGCCGTTCTTCTTGATGAAGTCCACGTTGTGCTGGAAATACGGAAGCGAGAATTCTTTATACTGCTTTACTCTGAGAAGCGATGTTGTGCTTACAGGATCTGCGAAACCGACGCCTACACCCATTTCGAGCATGCGTGCAATATACCTCTCGTTGTTCTCGGTAATGACTTCCATAAGCTGCTTGACCTTTTCAGGCTTTTTGATCATTCCTATGAGAAGCTTCTCTGTTCCGACGACCATGGCTGCAATGGTGAATGGTCCTGTAACAGT
>JBGUVT010000264.1:0-3250 GCA_045220485.1 Anaerovoracaceae bacterium
CGCACATTGAAAAAAGCTGTAAATATGCGACACTAACGTCCGCATCAGAACTTCCAAATTTGTTTTTTAGCTCTTATAATGAACTCACTAAAACTTCCCATACCTCAAATGGGATCTGTTCCTTGAAAACTCAATAAAAACAGGCGATCAGATATCTTTATGCAGCCATTGGGACTCTGGTCAGAGCCCTTTGCATATATCCGGGCAGACGGTTGATGAACATTTCTATGAAGGTGTCCATCTGCTCTTTTGTCACCTGGAAGATTGCATAGATGCATTCAAACATCGCTTCGAGGAGGATCTGCAGAGATTCAGCAAAAGTGATATCAGTCAGCTCGTCCGTGAAATAGAAGAAAAACTCTCCAAGTGAGCGGAAGTCCTCATCTTTGCGTTGCTCCAGAGCAATCATCATGTAGCGAACAAACACGATCGCCACATGGGCTGTCAGCGCGTCATACGAAAGACTATGGCACTCACTGACAAGCTGCAGGTAGGATTTGCAGGTTTTGAAGAATACCTCGATCTGCCATCTTTTGCCGTATATCCGAATAATCTCTTCTTCAGAGAGCATAGGATTGGTGCAAATGAAAGCGATCCAATCTTTCTTGTTCTTCTTATTTCGAATGCAGACGATTTTGGCAGGGATCTTCCGATCCTTTCCTACCATGATCTCTACGGAAAGCAGGTATTTACTGCGACCTCGGCGTGTCTTTCTGATACCGAAGATCATATTGATGGAAAGCTGTTCCCCCTCCAATTCGTAACGAATGCGGGAGCTTTTCTTGATCATCGCGCTCGAGTCAAGGCCAAGTTCCTTCACCGCAACCAGTTGTGCAGGATTGGAGAACCAGCTGTCATAAAGAACATAATCCGCTGTATGACCGCATTTCCGGGCGGTTTTGATCAGCTCAAGCATGACATCAGTACCTTTTGTCTGTGCGAGGTTCCTGCGCCTTGCTGCAAGGGATCTGCCATCATAGCACTCTTGCGGACCGATCAGGTTAGATGCCTTTGAGCTTGCAAGCAGGCTGCTGTTTATCGGAAGGAAGGTATTTCCATCAGTCCAGCCGAGTGTCATCAGCCGATAGCCTTTTGTATAGCGCATGGAAGCATGATCAAACACACGGGATCCCAACTCCGTTTTCTTGCAGCTGGTCCGCTCAAAAAGGCTGTCATCGACAACAAATGCGTTGATGCGATCTTCTCCGGTTAATGGCTCTATGGTTTTGCTCACTTCTCTTGAAAGCAGCGTTGTGAACCTTAGCCAGTTGGTCCTCCGGCTATTGAGGAAGCGATAGAAAGTGTTTTTTGAGAACACCTCGCGGTAGGAGCCGGTTTTCTGCTGCATGTACATGCTGCGGTCTGCAAAGACATTACAGAGCTTATATTTGAAGATCTGCAGAACCGGAACGCCCTTTTCTTTCTGGGCATTACATTTGCGAAGTAGATTTCCGACCTTAAACCGGGAGAAAAATGAAGAGATCACATTAAAAAGTTCCTGTCCGTCGTGATCCTGTGGTAGAATTGAATTGGGCATAGAAACCTCCTTACGGTGTATTTGTTTCTCGACAATTCAATTATACCAAAGGCCATGGTGTCTGTGCCTTTTATATTGCCTGTTTTTATGAGGCTTCGTGCACATGTGTGGGTAGGAAATAGCCTCTGCCTACCATAATAACAATTGAAAAGGTCATCGGACTCTCGTAATGTATAGCTGTCGAAGAAATACAGAACGGAGATTCCAATGACCTCAGCTAATACATTATTGAAGAACATCCTTGACGTCAAGGGTGCAGTTGTTCAAGGCGCCGATTTTTCTGTTGATGCACATGGAGTAAAGAAGCTCACAGTCCGTATGCGTCCCAAAAATCGGGAGTCTGACCGCTGTCCGATCTGCGGCCGACATTGCTCTGTCTATGACAGATCCAGTATTATCCGGTCCTGGAGAGCCCTCGACTTTGCCGGCATCCTGGTGTACATCAATGCGTATACCCAGCGGATCAGATGTCCGAAGCACGGCGTTCTGGTTGCTGCCGTTCCATGGGCGTTCCACGATTCCGGATTCACCAAGAGCTTTGATCTGACTGCCACCTGGATGGCTGAGAATCTCAGCCGCAGCGCCGTAGCCGAGTACCTCCGGATCGACTGGAAGACCGTTGCCCGCTGCATCACAAGAGCCCGCAAATACATTGAGCCTGATCCAGGTAAACGGCTGGACAACCTTGTCAACATCGGAATCGATGAGACAAGCTATCGTAAGGGTCACAAGTACATTACCGTCATAGTGAACCACGATACCAATACGGTTGTCTGGGCAAGCAACAAGCACGGAAAAGAGATCTTTTCCAAGTTTCTGGAAAGCCTTACTCCAGAGCAGAGGGCATCCATAAAGGTTGTTACCGGTGACGGTGCCAGATGGATCGACCAGTGCATTGAAGAATACCTTCCGAACTGTGCACGCTGCGTTGATTCCTTCCACGTTGTAGAGTGGGCAAACGAAGCACTTGATGCTCTTCGCAAGGAAGCGTGGCGCGATGCCCATCAGGAACTCAAGGAGCTCAAGAAGACCGTTAAGCGCAAGCGCGGTCGCGGAGCTTTGAAGGATAAGGATTCCATTGCCGTCCATAAGGCGGAGGAGAAAGCGGCTGAAATAAAGGGCTCTGCTTACGCATTAGGGAAAGCACCGGAACACCTGACCAACAAGCAGGAAACGCAGCTGGCTGAAATCGCGGTCAGCAATAAACGTCTGTATCGTGGGTACCTGCTGAAAGAGCAGTTGAGGCTCATTCTTCATATGGACGATGCGGATGAGGCAAAGGAAGAACTGGACAGGTTCTTCTGGAGAGCCACCCACAGCCGCATCGATGAATTCAAGGAGCTTGGTCACAAGATCCGCCGGCATGAAGAGCACATCCTCAATACGATTCGATTGAAGATGAGCAATGCCAGAATCGAGTCGACCAACAACAAAATCAAATTGATCATCCGGAGAGCATTTGGCTTCCGAGATGTGGAGAGTATGATCGATATGATCATGCTTGTCTGCTCGAATATTAAGGTTCCTTTACCGAACAGGCCGATAGCGGAGCCAGAAAACTAACAATGGAGGGGCTTAACGGGCATTTCTGCCACGGATTTTACCCACAGGTACGCCCGAAGAGCCTGAAATGAAGGTATAAAAAGAAGACCGCCAGAATGCCGGCCGAGTGATTTGCAAAGGTTCATAATTATTTTACGGCAGTCTCTGTAT
>JBGUVT010000265.1:0-4330 GCA_045220485.1 Anaerovoracaceae bacterium
CCCGCTTACAGTACCATTGTAGTGTCGGGCTTCTGTCTAAACAAATAGTCGCTTTCAATATTGCAGGATAACAAAATAATCCTTATCAATAGATAAGGACTGAAGGTTTGTGAACAGCTGATTCAGCCAGCCTGAACATCGGGCTTGTGGCATTTATTAAAGCTTATTGATAATTGCAAAAGCCGCTTCAAGTTTATGAATGTCATGATTCGCTTCACTTAGAGTCGATATGTCCCGCCTTTTTCCTGGCGTCCCTGACAAGCGATGTTATATTCTCCCGCTTCACCAGATCACAGCCATTATCTATACGATCCTTCATCATGTTTGCCTGGGACTTTGCATCAGTCGTACTGCCGGAGAGAAGAACCGCTCTCATTGTCTTCATAAGAAATCTATCGAGACCTTTAACAGATGCAGGATCGTATCTTCCGCCGAGAATGTACATCAGTACTCTGTGCTCGTTCTTCGGATCGATCTTTCCGAGGCTGTATCCCCATACCTGAGCGTAGTTCTCCGCTGTTTCATCAGCAAATCCGACACCATACACGATAAGCTTTTTCATGAGCTCATCATCCAGCATCTTCGCGAACTTATCGAAATCGACTATGCCGGACCCGCGGATCCAGCCGCCGTAAATTATGCAGTCGTATTCGTGAAGATCTGTTCCTGTCGCATCAGAAAGAGGCAGCGCCTTACAGCCGAGATCTTCGGCGATCCACTCCGCATACTGCCTGGTCGAACCTCTCTTTGATGTGTATATAACTATACTTTTTGCCATTATCCTTTTACGTTCTCAGCTCCGAGGAGTCTGATCAGTTTGTTTCTCAAATCCTCTGTAAATATTACCCGGTTATCAGAACTGCATCTCACAGGTTTCTGTCCCGGGAGATAAACCAGTACATCCCGTTCACCCGGATACAGGCTGAACATGTCCGTCAGATGCATCAGCACCTTCCGTGCGCTTCCATGTGATCTGAACACTTCTTCAGAGATCCGGAGTTTGACCGGATCATTCAAAGGTGCTGCAGACCTGTTTTCTGCCTTGCGTGGCTGTTCCTGCGCATATCTTTCGCCTGCAGGGTATCCGTAGAGTTCAGTCTCTCTGCCGTTCTGTGATCTTCTCCTGCCCAGGCTTGCTATGTTCTCGATCGGAACTATGTCCTCTACAAGTATCTCTGCCTCGCTCTCATCCTTAAAACTGACACGTCCGGAAATGCCCACTATCATGTCATTTGCGACCAGATTCCTCTTCCGTTCGTATACTTTAGGGAATACTATCGCATCGATGACGCCGTCGAAGTCTTCAAGCGTCATTCTGGCCATCTCCTGAGACTTCCTGGTAATCATGGTCCGCACGCCGCTTATCATGCCGGCCATGATGACCGCATCTCCGTCCTTAAAGCTGGAGGTGTTGATCACCATGCTGTCAGCATCCTCTCCTTCGGCGGTAAATTCCTCCCCTCCTCCGGTGAGCTCAGCCGTACCCACACTCGTGTTGTCTCTTATAAGCGCAGCATACTCATCCAGAGGATGCCCTGAAAGATATACTCCGAGCATCTCCTTTTCCATGGCGAGCTTTGTTTCCTTGTTAAAGTCAGCCACTTTCGGTAGTTCCGGACTTGCGATGACTTCATCAGCAAAATCCTCCAGCTGGAACAGACTTATCTGTGCCCTGCCTCCCTGTTTTGCTTTCTTCTGTGCTCTCTGTACAGCGTCATCGCAAACAGCCATTAGCTGTGCCCTGTTTGGATTTATATCATCGAAAGCGCCGGCTCTTACCAGCGATTCTATTGCTTTTCTGTTGAGTTCACCCGCATCAATTGCCTCGACGAATTCATATATGTCATGAGTACCCTCAACAGACTTGCGGCCTTCGATTATTGCTTCAATTATGCCCTCACCGACGTTCTTGACTGAAAGCATGCCGAATCTGATGCGGCCGTCTTTTGTTGAGAAATTCTTTTCACTTTTTACTACCGAAGGAGGATCCAGAACTATGCCCATCTCGCGGCAGTTTCTCACATAGTCTGCAGTATGCCTGGCATCCCCGGCCATGCTGGTCATAAGGGACGCCATGAACTCAGCCGGATAATGAGCCTTGAGATAAGCTGTCTGATATGAGATCACTGCATAAGCAGCAGCGTGCGACTTGTTGAATGCATACGAAGCAAAGGTGACCATGTCTTCAAATATGGTCTCGGCAGCCGCAGCCGGCACTCCGTTTCTGGCGCAGCCGGCAATCTCAACATTCCCATTATCATCTGTCTTGCCGTTGATGAAATACTCTTTCTCCTCGAGCATCACCTGCATTTTCTTTTTACTCATTGCGCGGCGTACCAGATCAGACCGGCCGAATGAATATCCGCCGAGATCACGCACTATCTGCATAACCTGTTCCTGATAGATGAGGCAGCCGTAAGTGACACCCAGAATAGGTTCAAGATGAGGGTCAACATACCTGATGTGATCCGGATGCTTCTTGTTGTCTATGTATTTAGGGATCGAATCCATCGGACCCGGTCTGTATAACGCTATTCCGGCGACTATATCCTCAAAACAGCTCGGCCTGAGGTTCTTCATGAAGTCGGTCATTCCCCCGCTCTCCAGCTGGAACACTCCCTTTGTGTTGCCGTCCGATATGAGTTTATACACTTCAGGATCATCAAAATCCATGGACGAAAAATCAATGTCGATGCCATGGTTCGCTTTTATCATGCGAAGCGCGTCGCGGATAACGGTGAGATTCCTTAGCCCCAGAAAGTCCATCTTGAGGAGCCCCAGTTCCTCTATAGTCGTCATATTGAACTGTGTCGCGACACCCTTATCGGATGAATACAGCGGAACATATTCATCAAGCGGCATCTTCGAGATAACGATGCCGGCAGCATGGGTCGAAGCGTGGCGTGGCAGACCTTCGAGAGCCATCGAAAGATCGAGAACCTGTTTTACAAGCGGTTCGTTTTCATATCTCTGCCTGAGGTCAGGATTTACCTCAAGAGCTTTTGCTATAGTGATTCCAAGCTCATTAGGGATTGCCTTCGCTATTGCATCACCTTCCGCATAAGTAGCATCCAGGGCTCTGGCTATGTCTCTGACTGCCGCCTTGGCCTTAAGAGTACCAAAGGTGATAATCTGCGACACCTTGTCTTTGCCGTACTTGCGAATAACGTAGTCGATGACTTCCTGACGCCTTTCAATGCAGAAATCTATATCTATATCCGGCATGCTTACGCGCTCCGGGTTGAGGAATCTCTCAAATATAAGGCTGTATTTAATTGGATCAATTTCAGTTATATCAAGACTGTATGCCACGATACTGCCTGCAGCTGAGCCTCTGCCGGGTCCGACTGCTATACCATGTGATTTGGCATAATGGATAAAATCCCAGACTATCAGGAAGTACTCCACATAGCCCATGCCTTCTATAACCCTGAGTTCAGTTTCGAGCCTCTGACGGTACACGCTTTCATGGTCCATGGCTTCTGCCCCATAGCGTTTTACCAGTCCTTTGCAGCAAAGCTCCCTCAGGTATTCATCCGTAGTCTTTCCGTCCGGAGGGATGTATTCAGGCAGGTGATAGTTGCCGAACTCGAATTCCACATTGCATCTTTCGGCAATCTCATGTGATCTGTCGATTGCATCCGGCATATCCGGGAAGAGCTCTCTCATCTCGGCTTCAGACTTCACATAGAACTCGTCGTTCTCAAACCTCATGCGGTTTTCATCAGTCACCTTTGCCTGAGTCTGAATGCACATCAGCACATCCTGAGCCGTTGCGTCGCTGCGTCTCATATAATGAGCGTCGTTTGTTGCTACAATCGGGATACCGGTCTCATCACTGATCATCTTAAGCCCGGTCATGACAGTTATATCCTCTTCGAGATGGTGGTTCTGTATCTCGAGGAAGAAATTATCACGTCCGAAGATATCTCTTAACTCAAGGGCTTCTTTTTTTGCTCCGGCATAGTCTCTCGCAAGGAGCATCCTCTGCACATTACCTGCAAGGCAGCCTGAGAGGCAGATCAGCCCTTCGCTGTACTGTCTCAGGAGCTCCTTGTCGACACGCGGTTTATAGTAAAATCCATCAACATAGCTTTTTGAGACTATCTTAACGAGATTGCTGTAACCCTCACGGTTCTCAGCAAGAAGGATCAGATGCCCGGAGTTGCGGTCCTTGTCCGGATCCTTGTCATATAGTGTGCGTGCCGCTGTATATACCTCACATCCGATGACAGGCTTGATTCCCGCCTTTTTGCACGCTTTATAGAAATCAACCACACCAAACATAGCGCCATGGTCAGTAATTGCGCACGAATCCATACCGAGCTCC
>JBGUVT010000266.1:0-11160 GCA_045220485.1 Anaerovoracaceae bacterium
ATGCCCTGCTGAGCCTTTTCGCCCATAAGAGTCCTCACTATGATAAACAGCGCAGTGCCGTTCAGGAACACTATCGTCAGATATGACAGGCAGAGAAACCACGAGCTTATGAACGCGTGATCCCTTCCGAACGCTTCCTTGGTGTATGTGTAGATACCGCCTGTGATTGAAGTCCTTCCCATGAGGTATGAGATGTTCCTCGCTACTATCAGCATTATCACCATTCCTATGAGCATGCCGATCAGCGTTCCGGCCGGTCCTGCGACAGGAAGGAACGTCGTTCCCGGCATGGCAAACACGCCCCAGCCGACCATGCAGCCGAAGGCCATCGCCCATACATCGAGCGGTGAAAGATACCTGTCCAGAGGTTTCGTCATGTCTCTTTTATACTTTTCCATTTATATTCCTCAGTCTTTTATGAGACTTTCCAGAGTCTCATAAAGAGCGTCCGGCTGTACCGGCTTGGTGAGATGCGCGTTTAGTCCTGCCTGCAGACTGCGCTGAACGTCCTCGTCAAACGCGTTCGCCGTCAGAGCTATGATAGGAATCACCTTTGAGTCGGCTCTGTCCATGGCACGTATCCTGCGGGTAGCTTCGAGTCCGTCCATCTCAGGCATGCGCATGTCCATAAGAACTGCGTCATAGTATCCCGGCTCACTTGCAGCAAACTTCTCTACGGCTATCTTACCGTTCTCTGCCAGATCTGCGTCGATGCCGCGGACCGCGAGCACCATCATCATGATCTCAGCGTTTATCTGCACGTCCTCGGCAAGGAGCACATGGCGTCCTTCAAGGTCGGCTTTGTTCTTTTCCGGAGATATCACGCCCTTGCGCTTCATCGCGCTCCTGAACTCCTCGATCACCGAGTTCGCGAACAGCGGCTTAGGCAGGAAGCTGTCCACTCCCGCCTCGAGCGCCTCATCCTGAACGTCATCCCAGCGATACGCGGTGAGTATAATTATCGCGGATTCGTGACCGATTATCTCCCTCATCCTCCGTGTCGTTTCAATTCCGTCCATCTCAGGCATCTTCCAGTCGACAAGTATCAGATTGTAAGGATCACGCCTCGCGTGGCGGAGCGTCACCTTTTCTATTGCTTCAGGTCCGGAATACGCGATCTCAGCGGCGATCCCGGCTTTTTCGAGTATCAGGGTGGCATGCTCGCAGGCGATCGGATCATCATCTACAACCAGCACGGTCATCTCGTCCGGACGGACGGCTCTTTCTTTTTCCATGTCTTCATGATCAGCGGCATTAAACAGCGTGACCGTAACATAGAATGTAGAACCGGCTCCCTTTTCACTCTCCACTTCGATGCTGCCGTTCATCATCTCGACAATGCTCTTGGTGATAGCCATTCCGAGACCTGAGCTGCCGTATTTGTTAGTCATCGATGAGTCTTCCTGGGTGAACGTTTCAAACAGCTTAGGCAGGTAGTCTTTGCTCATTCCTATGCCTGTATCGGCTATGGTGAAGCGCAGAGTCGACTGTTTCTCAAACTTTGCGATCCTTTCGACCGTGAGATCCACCTTACCTCCCTCAGGCGTGAACTTGACAGCGTTGCCGAGTATGTTTATCAGTACCTGGCGAAGTTTCATCTTATCGCCGACATAGTAGTGGTCAACATCTCCGATTATATGGCATTGATAGTCGAGTCCCTTGTCGGCACACTGGCCGCTGAACATCGTATTTACCGTCTCCAGGAGTTCCGAGAACGGGAACTCTTCGTTTTTAAGTGTCATGCGTCCTGATTCGATGCGTGACATGTCGAGAATATCGTTGATGAGGTGCAGCAGGTGCTCTGCCGACGCTCCAATCTTTTCCAGATACTCTCTTGTCTTTTCCGGAGTATCCGGATCATTCAGGGCTATGTTGTCAAGACCGATGATAGCGTTCATCGGCGTCCTTATCTCATGGCTCATGTTGGAGAGGAATGCCGTCTTGGCTTTGTTCGCCTGCTCGGCGCTCTCAAGAGCGTCCGTCAGCAGCTGTCTCTGCTCGAGTTCGCTCTTTGTCTCATCATTGATATCCGCGAAGCATGCTCCGACCGTATGTACAAGATGGTCGTCACGCTGATCCGGATGACGGACGCCGGCAAACTTGACGGCCTCCCAGGATTCCTTTCCGTTCACATTGATCATGTAGCGGTACGAAATGATCAGATGATCCTCCAGACCTTTCCGGATGTTGTCAGGCTGTATGAAATTCAGGAATTCCTCCCTGTAAGGCTCTTTTACATAAGCATTGCAGTAGTCCGTAACAGACTTAAGGTATTTGAACCTCTCGCCCTGTTTGAAGCCCGGCAGGTCCTGACGCGCCTGATAGCAGATGCCGTCATCCTTATCAAGCTCCAGATAGTAAACGCTCCGGTAGTCAGATGAGAGAGCTTTGATCATGCGGTCACGCTGTTCTCCCTCTGCCCTTTCAGCAAGCAGTTCCTCCTGAAGGGCCAGGCGGTGCTCCATCTCCTCCTGCTTTACTCTGGCAGCTGCCTGAGCAGCCTCATGATCAGCCATCGCTTTGGCATTTTTACGATTCTGTCTGAGTATATAGCCAAATATCAGAGCAAGCGCCAGCACAGTAAGCAGTGACTGAATGGTACTTCTGATGAAAAGGCCGTTCGTGATCTCACTGATTTGATCCGCGATATATGATTCTCTGATCAGATAGGTCAGCAGCCAGTCAGTGCCTTCAACAGGCACATAGGCCAGAGTCTCGTTTCTGCCGTTATACAGGAATGACACTTCGCCTCTTGTTTTGTCAGCAAAGTCCTGTCTGATCTTTTCCAGGGAGTAGCCCTGCTCAAACTCTGCATGCTCAAGGGCGCCCATCAGATTGTCTTCTTCGGCAAAGCCTCCGAGCACCGCATTGCTGAGAGGATAGCCGTCATCAGTATAGATGTTGCAGAAAGTTGTACCATTCTCGTCCGACTCCATGGATACGCCGTTCAGCATGTTCTCCATGCTGACCACCATGAAGCTGACTACGAGCGTATCGTCCTCAAACTTGCTCGGAGGTATAGGTACGGCTATGACCACAGTTTTATTTTCGCTGTCCATATTGAGTATGGATATGTCAGGACCGGTCATATTTTTGTAATCGAACGAGTATCTGTCGATCTCATCCGACGGACCGGTCGATGTGTATACTGTACCGCTCTCTCCCACAAAGGCGAACTTTTCCAGATCGTACAGGGATTTTATCCTTTTCTGATAAGCCTGGCGGTGTTCTTCATCGCTGAGGTCTTCGGCAGTCATAAGATCAACAGCCTTCTCGATGGTAGAGATCCTTCCGGCAATATTTGCTGCAACTACCTGCTCACGCCTTCCGGCCAGCTCATCCAGGTACAGAAGACTGACCTTGTGAACGGCTTTTTCTGTGTCTTTGCTCGCCTCGAAGCCCACATACAAAGTTCCGATCACAAGTATCGCCAGCACAGCAGCAACACCGGCAGTGATCGCCGGGCCCAGATGTTTCTTCTTATAATCCATTGCGATTATCCTCCTTCAGACTCCCGGCATTTTCTGGCAGCTCGTTTTCGTGCCCGTATACTGCACAGCCCTTGCGGCCGGCTCTCTTAACAGTGTAGAGAGCCCTGTCAGCATCGCTGAATATATCTCCCTGCGGGTTCTCACGGTCAGAGAAAGCAATGCCCACACTGAGAGATACAGCCGGCACATCATCATCAGGCTTCTGAAGCACCTCGTTGACGTGATTCATTTTGCTCAGCACGAGCTGTCTCATCGAGCTGTTGACACGGGTCATGATCACGGCGAACTCGTCTCCGCCGATGCGGCAGAGTACGTCTACAGACCTGAAATTGCATCTCAGCAGGTCTGCCACCTTCTTCAGAACGCGGTCTCCGGCCGCGTGTCCGTATGTGTCATTGACCTCCTTGAAGTAATCCACGTCGATAAGGATAAGTGCCATATGCTTCGTATCGACGCTTTCCATCATGAGGTCATAGGCGCCGCGGTTGAACAGCCCCGTAAGAGCATCGTGCGATGCCTCATGGCGGAGCCTTTCGCGCGCCTCCATGTTCTCTTTAAGTATCTGATTATATGTTCTGGTGACGAACCTCAGCTCCTCAGCTCCCGTTGGAGGTATGATCTCCTGCCTGCGCATCAGGCGCACCATATCCGAAAGAGGCTTGCGTATCATTGAAGTGATCACCAGCACCATTCCAAGCACTATCAGCAGGAACAGTATGCTCAGCCATGTCTGCAGTTTTACGAGGAGCGAGAGTCTTGCCGAAGATCTCTCGAGCTCGCGGCTCGAGGAGCGTATGAGTGACTGCGTGCAGAGGCTTACATTCTCTCTGATGCGGTCTTTGTAGTGCATATAGTTGTTATCGAAGACCAGAGTCTCGGCTTCCTTCCTGAGTTGTGCCGGGCTCATTCCCCGTTCTGCCTTCGTCAGCTGTATGCCGGCTATATTGGCAGGCACCTGAGTCAGGTCGTAATCCTCAGCTTCAAGAATAAGCCTCATGGCCCGGTTTTCATACTCCACGAGCTCATTTGAAAGCTCGAGCGCAGCGTTGAGACTGTCTATAGCTATGCTGTCCTCTTCGCCCAGGAGTTCCTCGAGGCTCTTCACGGCTCTGTCCCTTCTCTTGGTCACCTCGATCTCTTCTATGAAATCATCGAGGTAGTTCATCTCTCCGGTCACCACAAAGCAGCGGACCCTGTCGGTCAGATAGTCCGAGCCTGCCTCCATATCTGTCGCAGCCCTCTGAGCCTCGATATACCCGTCACTGGCCTTCTCCATCTCTGCATATCCTCTGGTGACAGCGATATCAGAGATTATCAGAGCTGCCGCAGCTATAATCGCCAGTATGGAGAAGACCACCGTTGCCGTTCTGAGTTTCAGTGAGCCCTTCTCCGGAGGGAGCCCCTCAATATCTTCAGGGATATCGACAGGATCGATCTCAGTGATCGTGTTCCTTTCCGCGCGGACGGTCTTTGCCGGAGGCTCATCGGAAGACTCCTTCTTCTGGAGAATGAATGGTTCAAACTCCTCCGCAGGAACCGGCTTTGAGAAGAAGTATCCCTGCACTATATCGCAGCCCAGCGCTCTGAGAGCACGCAGCTGCTCAGCGGTTTCAACTCCTTCCGCTATAACCGGGACTGACAGGTAGTCCGCCAGTCCTATTATTACCTCAATCATGTGAGTGTTGCCGCCCTCTTTGAAAGCGCTGCGTATAAACATCATATCCAGCTTGAGCGCGTCTATAGGCAGGGCGGATATCATGTTAAGAGACGAGTAACCCGTTCCGAAGTCATCCATCTCGATCTGGAATCCCAGTTCTCTGAGCCTGTGCGCGGTTTCTATTATCTGCTCCGGATCCTGCGTGTATGCGGATTCGGTAACTTCAAGCAGAAGATCCTTGCCGGTAAGCCCGTACTTTTTGGTTATGCCGGCAAGAGTGTTCACGATCTCTGGATCATACATATCTATACGCGATACGTTGACCGAAACCGGGATCGAATAATTCAGCCTGCTCTTCCATTCGCTGATCTGCCTTGTTGCCTCCTCCCACACGTAGTGGTCGAGCTGCTGTATAAGTCCGTTCTCCTCAAACAGAGGGATGAACGCGCCAGGGCTGATCATGCCGAGCTCCGGGTGTATCCATCTTACAAGAGCTTCTGTGCTCGTAAGTACAGGTGTATCAGGCCTCACGTCAAACTTAGGCTGATAATACACTTTGAACTGCTTCTCTCTGATGGCATCCGGAAAAGCTTCTATCAGCTGTTCATCGTAGATCTGTTTTTTGTGCAGGCTGTCATCGTATTTTCCGACCGATCTTGTGAATGAGCCTTTTACGGAATCCGCGGCCATCTTTGCACGGTCGAATCTTCTTTCTATATCAATGCTTTTGTCTGCGCATTCGTATACTCCCATGCGCAGTCTTATTCTGTTGTCTGATTCGCTCTTTTCAGCCAGACCCCTTGATATATCATCAAGTATGTCTTCGAGCTTATCGCTGTGCGGACTGTACAGAAGGAATGTGTCGGCCTCTTTTCTGCACGCGAGACCGCCGCTTTCTTCTGCGGCGGCGCGCAGCTGATCTCCTATAAAGCGGAGCACGTCATCGCCGTAAGCTTTGCCGTAGCGCTCATTGACCATGCGGAAATGATCGATATCGATGATAGCAGCATCCATCTCCGTATCTTTGTGATAGCTGTCGTACTGATCCGCATAGCGATAGAAAAATTCCCTGTTGTACAGACCTGTCAGCACATCCCTTTCCGTGGACTGAATGATTTCTCTGTCCTCAGAGAGCTCTATGGTGCGCGTCACTCTCGCGTGCACGACATCGACGGCCGGATACGGCTTCGGAATAAAGTCAGCCGCCCCCAGCTTAAGGCTCTCTACCTCAGTATCCTTCTCCGCGGTTATTACGATGACAGGGATATGCGTCAGAAGCTTATCCGCTTTGGCCTCTTTCAGCACTTCAAGCCCGGATATACCAGGCATAAGTATGTCAAGAAGGACCAGAGAGAGTGTCTCCCTGTTCTGTTTCATGATCTCGAGTGTCCGGATCCCGTCTTCGGCAAACAGCACTTCATAGTCATCTTCGAGCATCGCGCCGAGTATCTCGCGGTTGATGAACTCATCGTCGGCTATCAGTATCTGCCTTTTGCCGTTTAAGGAATGAAACGCTTCGTGACTCTTCAGCATTTTGGCTACGCTCCTTTGCTGCTTCGTTATCTACTTAAGAATTTCTGACAGTGCTTCGAGCATTTTAGGGATATCGTACGGCTTCGCCAGATGCCCGTTCATGCCGGCCGCCAGAGCGAGTTTTCGGTCCTCTTCAAACGCATTGGCTGTAACGGCTATGATAGGGATATTAGCCTTGCCTGCGTCATTAAGCTGTCTGATGGCTGTTGCAGCCTCGTATCCGTTCATGTGAGGCATCTGGATATCCATGAGTATCACATCGTATGTGCCGGCAGGCGAATCCTTCATCTTTTCGACTGCTATTTTGCCGTCCGGCGCGATATCTATCTCAAAGCCTACCTCGGTGAGGATCGCCTCGGCTATCTGCTGGTTCATCTCGTTATCTTCCGCCAGCAGTATGCGTTTACCTGTGAAATCGATCGTTTCCTCAGAATCAGCTTCATCATCATGCTTAATGAACGGCTTAGCCAGCACACGGCGGAGCTCCGACATAAACAGCGGCTTTGAGCAGAACGCGGTGACGCCCGCTTCTTTTGCCTCTTCTTCAATATCCGCCCAGTCGTAAGCTGTAAGGATGATCACCGGCACCTTATCGCCCGTAACCTTGCGTATCCTTCTTACGGTCTCAACGCCGTTCATGTCTGGCATCTGCCAGTCTATGATATACGTCCTGAAAGGATCGTTCTGGTCGAGAGCCTGCTTTGTCCTTACTACAGCCTCCTTGCCGTAATTCGTCCAGTCGGCGCGCATGCCCATGTCGTTGAGCATCTTGCATATGGACAGGCAGGTATTTGTGTCATCGTCGGCGACAAGAGCGCGGAGGCCCTGTATCTCAGGGATCTCCTCAACTGTTTCAACATATTTGCTCACCCTGCACGGTATGGTCACAACGAATTCCGTTCCGTTGCCCTCACTGCTGTTGACAGTGATGGTGCCTCCCATCATGTCGACTATGTTTTTGGTGATGGCCATTCCGAGTCCGGTGCCCTGAATGCCGCTGACGGTGCTCGTCTTCTCTCTTGTGAACGCGTCGAATATATTCTTCTGGAACTCCTCGCTCATGCCGATTCCGGTGTCTTTGATCCTGAATTCGAATGAGGTCAGATCATCTGAAAGTGATGGTTTTTCAATCACCCTTAAGCTTATGGATCCGCCGCTCGGAGTAAACTTTATAGCGTTCGACAGAATGTTGAGGAACACCTGATTGAGGCGCAGCTTGTCAGTTATGATATCTTCATGTATTACATCCTGCGTATCTATAAACAGGTCAAGCTGTTTCGCAGACACGTTGGCCTGGATTATCAGGTGCAGTTCGTGTATCAATTCAGGCAGATTGACCTCGGCTTCCTCGAGCGTCATCTTGCCGCTTTCGATGCGGCTCATGTCGAGCACGTCGTTGACCAGGCTCAGCAGGTGCTGGCTCGATATGGATATTTTGCTGAGGTAGTCCTCTACCTGTTCTTTGTTGTCTATATGTGAAGCCGCAAGAGCTGTGAATCCCACTATCGCGTTCATCGGTGTGCGGATGTCGTGCGACATGTTGTTGAGGAACGAAGTCTTGGCGCGGTTCGCGTGCTCTGCCGCGGTAAGCGCGTCAGAAAGCGCCTCCCTCTTTGCCATGTCCTCTCTGACTATCTCCGTAACATCGCTGTGATATCCTCTGAGCAGCTGCCGCGTTCCGTCGTGTGTTGCAGTGCCTCCGCAGCGGACCCAAAGAGTTCCCCACTCCGGATGCTCCCAGCGGTATGTGTTCTCCGCGAACTGCCCGGCCAGCATCTCTGCTACGTGGTTCTGCACCGAAGGGATATCCGCCTCTATGATGCGTGAATACCAGCCCGCGTATACTTCCTCTTCGGTCAGCTCCTGCCCGGTAATGCCCAGGAGCTCTTTCATCTTTTCGTTGCCGCGCATCCTCGGCTCCTTGCCGTCCTCGAGCACGATATGCCACATGCCAAAACCCGCCTCGGCGATTATATCCTCGGCGTCTGCCAGCTCCTTCTTGCTGTATTCGAGCTCTCTGGCGTTCTCCTCCTGGCGTTTCTGCTCGAGTCTTACCTCTGTGGTGTCGGTCTTGAGCACTATGCAGTACTCAGATTCCGGGTCTACAGAGTAGAAGTCAAAGCGCTTGTAGAATACGCCCTCAGGCATCTCGACCTCGATATCCACTGAATACGGCTCTCTCACCTGCAGCATGCGGAATACGGTATCGAGGCTCATCGCCTCCCTTATCTGCTGCCTGTATTCCTCATCGCCCTTAAGCGCCGGTATTATCTGGGATTCGATATAATTTATGTATGATCCCGATCTTTCCTTCGGGAAGATATTTCCGTGTTCTATGAGATTGCTGTCACCTATCGCGACGTCGTATCTGTCGCGGGCGATATAAGCAACGAGGTCGAACTGCTTCGCGAGTATCTTGCCTCTTATGGTTGACAGCAGTTTTTCAGGATTGTTTGGCTCCTCTTTAATAAAGACGATCATGTCATCCGTTACAGGATGGCGCGTCACATTGGTCGTGATCTTTACATAAGAAACAGAATCATCAGGCAGCCTTGAATACAGCACCATGCTCGATGAGACCTCTCCGTCAAGATACGCCCTGATAAGCTTTTCTGAGCTCAGCGCATTCAGGAATTCGCCCTGCTCCTCCTCTATAGGAAAATAGACCGCGCGCTTTTTTAGCGCGTCCCCGAATGACAGCCCCGGTTCGGCGATGGAGAAATCCGCAGAGCCCTTCACATCCTCGATCCTGTCTTTTGTCAGGTTCGCCTGCAGCAGAACCAGCGTATCCTCATCCAGCTGGTAGAAGTTCTCACCCAGGTTCATGTAGATGCTCTGAAGCTGATCCTCATACCTTTTGAGCTTATCCACATTGGCATATGTGCAGTAGACATAGTGCTCGCCCCATTCATCTATGAAGGCGTAATGCGCGTTGCACCATACCTCATTGCCCTTTTCGCTTATCTTGCGCAGTGTGATGCCTTTTGAACCTGCTTCCGCGTCGCGGTTCTTAAGGATTCTGAGGACTTTCTCTCTGTCATCCCTGTGCGTGCTGTTTATATAGCCGTTGCCGTCCATAAAGCTGCAGGCGTCATGCAGGCTTTTGCACTCCATCAGATCGCAGAAGGCCTGTGTCGCGTACACTGTGGTAACGCTCCCGTCATCATTCTGCTTTATCAGGCAGGCTATGTTATTCATCTGCGAAATTGCCCGCATAAAATGAACCCGGGACTCCTGCTCATCAAAATCCGCGATATCCGTTACTACGTATCCTATCTGTCCTTCAGGAAGTCCGGGCAGAGGTTCCATGTGCACGTGAAGGCTGATATGCGGGATATACGTGGAGAAAGCCTCAGGCTCGCCATCCAGGCTTTTATCCATCATGCTCAGTGTATAGTCGTCTATGAGCCATTTCTCGACCGCAAGCGCCCCAAGGTAATCGTTCTTTCCGTATATGGCGGTGTAATCCTTCGAGAAGTGCTTATTTCCATAAACGATCCTGTAATCGATACGGTTCCCGTCGCTATCTCTCAGCACTTCATAAATGATGATCGAGAGCGGGAAGTTGTCATATATTATCTCTTCATATTTATCCATATTGCTGTACACCTGCTGTTATTGTGTGCGCACCCCTGCTGTCTTTTCAGCTGAGAAGTGCTCTGTATTTGCCGAGCTCAGCGTCTATCCTTTCGAGAAGCCCTGAGTAGTCGATGTCATTTTTTGCTCTGAGCTCCTCAGTGATCTCTATGACAGGCTCTGCCAGTGATGTGAGCGCTACATTGGACAGTACGCCCTTCAGAGCATGCGCCCTTTCGAAACCTTCATCAAGGTCCCCCTTCTGAACAGCATCTTTCAGCTTTTCGAACCCATCATCAGCAAGAGCCATACTGACCATTCTGAGATAAAAATCTTCCTTGCCAAGGCATCTCGTAAGTCCTTCATCGGTATTCGCACCAAGCGATTTAAGATTGTCGATCGTAAGCATTGTGTTTCTCCTTGTAATTAATTATCAGTCTCAGGTCAGCGGTTTGATACAATAATGTTGCTGACCGAATAGCTGAGGCTTGTTCGTTGTCCTTCACGGATGAAGCGCGAGCTGATTCGCTTCGACACTACAGAACAGTCCTCCTCAGTAGTGTTTATCAGAAGTACAAGATACTGGCCTTTTCCATATCTGGTAACGGTATCAGTATGTCTTACACTTTCTATGATCGTTTGTCTGAGTCTTTCAGAAAGCTCTTCAAGGCGGCTTCCCTCACGCATCGGATTGCCCTTGCTGTCAAGTATTGTGCAGAGCATCAGGAATATCTTCTCTCCTGATCTTTCCATCATACGCTCGGTCATCCTGTATATCTCCTGGAACACAGGAAGCGAGCAATAGTATCCTTCACGCGGGTAATCCTCAGGATTACTTATCTTCCTCTGAATTTCCTCAAGAGATTCATGTCCAACAACGAGCTTGAGACCGATACGGTTTAT
>JBGUVT010000267.1:0-4624 GCA_045220485.1 Anaerovoracaceae bacterium
TATGCCTGCTTGTCTGTATATCTGGTCATAGCTTCAGCAATGATCTCAGAAACAAGAAGCGGTGTGCCTTTTATTTCATTACCTTGGTCATCATAGTACACGCCACTATTTGACATGCAATCTATGTAGACAATGCCCCTGCACTTTTTGTTCAGCATAAGAATGTTGATCCAGGCCTTTACATACTCTGAAATCAACTCAAACTTCTTGATACTGTGAGGCGGAGCAACGCTAATAACATCATTCTTCTTTGAGCTCGCCATTCGTATCACCTTCTTCCGGAATCAGATCCATAATGTCGCCGATATTGCATTCAAGCGCTTTACACACTTTCATCAGAACTTCCATACTCACATTTTCGCCCTTGGACAGTTTTGTGACAGAAGTCCAGCTGATTCCGGCCTTTGCCTGAAGGTCTTTCTTCTTCATATCTTTGTCGATAAGTAGCTTCCAAAGCTTCTTGTAACTAACTTCCATAGTGCAGTCCTCTCGGTTCATTCCCAAAACATATATGTCATCAGGTAACTACGCATACCAATACAGTTTCCATTATACCACTCGTCTCGAAAATCTACAAGTAAAAATCTCCACATACGCACGAATTGACACCGCTTTTAATTGAAAATTCTCCAAATAAGTGCTATAATTCTATTTGTATCATTTCGCCCGCAACCAGCGGGCACTTCTACGAAAAGAGGTGTCTTAGAATGAGCAAAGCTCAGAATGAGATTGAAGAATTTATATACAAGATTTGTTACCGCCCTATCTGGGAATCAGTGAATAATTATATTGCAGCACACCCGACTACGCTGAACCTCAGCATGTCCCGCATTAAGTATCCTGATACCGCCATGCTTTTGGACATGCTGCTCGAATATGCCACACATATCCGTATTGATGAAGACTCTCTCTTCTTCGATGCGATTCTTAGCTGTACTATCGAATTACAGCAATTTGATGAATACCATGGTGACATGTCTGGAGAAACATCACAATGGCTGATTGCGTCATGCGAAGCCGTTATCACCGATAAACTTGAATCCTTAACAGTTTCGTCTGTAAAGCCTTGGAGCAAAGACACAAAGCCGTCTTCTGCCGGTGTTGCAGCATCAAAGAGTATTGTACCTATCATCTACCGTAAGGATCTCGACAAAGAAGCCACAGCCTTTCTGGAGAAGTATTATCCAGAAGCACTTGAAGAACCGCTCCGCGTCCCGATTGAAGATATCGCCAAAGAGAAACTCGGTCTCAAAGTCATCCAGGGATATCGCATCACTGATGACTTCACCATCTTCGGTCAGATCTGCTTCTCTCCCGGAACAGTCAAGATCTACGATCTTTTCAAGACCTCTGAGAAAGAACAGGAAGTTCCCAGAGGAACTATTCTGATTGATGCTTATACCTACTGGCAGCGGAACAGCGGCTGTGTGAACAACACTATCGCTCATGAGGTTTATCACTGGCACCGGCACCGTCTCTATGCCGCCATCAAACATATCCTGCGTGATGAGAAGTTCATCGCTTGCCGTTGTCCGGCTGAGATGAGTTATCCGGATGAAAAAGAAGAATGGACTGATGAGCAGCGCATGGAGTGGCAGGCAAATAATCTGGCCCCAAGGATCCTGATGCCGATACAGACCTTTAAGATCAAAGTAGATGAACTCTATAAGCAATATGATTATGAGAATACTCCGTTGAAGCTCGCCGTGCTTACCTGCATTGCCGATGATCTTGCTTCATTCTACGGCGTATCAAGGCAGTCTGCCTTAATACGTATGACAGAGACTGGATATCCGGAAGCAAAATCGGTTCTGCAAGCTATCAATGAGAAAGACTGGCACTCCTATGTCAGCCGCGAAGATGTCTTCTATGAGTACAGCACCAATGAAGACTTCCGCAAACTCATTGACACCGGTAAGTTCAGATACGTTGAAGGATATGTGGTCATCAACGATGACAAATATATCTCCACAAACGATGATGGAAAAGCAACACTTTCCGAATATGCCTGGGATCATCTTGATGAATGCACCCTGTCTTTCAGTTGGCAGCGCATACGCCGCTCCAAAGCAAAAGAAATACTGCCACAGATCATCTTCCACCGTGACAACGACGAACAAGAGATTTCTCATTACGATGATGATCAGAGTGCTTCTGTTGTCGCACTCTCTGAGGATTTAAGAAAAAAGAGGAAGAGCTTTGAACAAGGCGAACAGATCCATCAAATATCAACTATTGGTAAAACATGCTGGCAGTATATTTACGAAATCATCCAGCTTAAAGGCATAAGTAAGCCCCACTTCTGTAACCTTACAGGTCTTGGTGAAGAAGTATATCGCAAGGCTGAAAAGAACTTAGGAACCGATCCTTCCCTGAGAACAATTGTCGCTATAGCATGTGGTCTCAGTCTTGATGTAGAGACCACAGAAAAGATGCTTCACCTTGCCGGTCACGCCTTCAAGGAAAGTAACGAACATAGAGCCTTAAAGTTCTGTATCACAAATTACCCCGGTGACATGCTGGAAGATCGGAATGATTTCTTGCAGTCTTATGGATATGAGACACTGGGTACAAAAGAACGTAATTAGCCACCAATCCGCCGTGCTCCACAGCTGGACGCACGGCATTTTTTAATTCCTGAAAATTTTTCCGACTCGGTGAGTCGGGAATATCATCATAAATCCCTCTCATACTATCATAAATGAATATGTGAACTGCTTGAAACCCGCAGAAATGCGGGCTTTTTTATTGTGTTTAATCCGACTCGGTGAGTTTTTCCAAATAAAAAGAAAGCGATTATGATGGGCTTAGCTTCAGTGAGATTGCTTCTTTAGCGCTGAAGATGGTTCTACCGTCTCACCGAAGCCACCATGTAAATCACGTCAGCCCATGTAGAACAGGCTGGCCAAGCAAACTAGGAGGAATCCGAAATGACTGGCCACCTGATAGGGACAATTTCATATCGTCTTGCGGTTTCCTCCGCGTCAACAAGGAGGAAATCTCATGACGATCAACGACAAAAATCAAGTTTTAATTCCGATGGTGACAACCATCGAAGCAGCTTTGGACTTCGGATATTCTCTTAAGGATATCCGCCAGTGGCGAATCGGTAACCGCATGTGCACCGTCATTCTGGTACCGGGTACCAAGGAACAGTATGACTCGTATCTCAGCTCATTTTCAAAAGAATTCAAGGCTGAGGATCGCGACAAGCGCTGTCAGATCAGTGACGGAAAAGGACATTGCATTCGCTGTCCGGAAGAAAACAAGTGCAAAGATTGCCCGCTGTATCACTCTCTTGATAAACAGGGCTTTGGTACTCTGACCTTCAGTGATCTTGCCTGGACAAATGAAGACGGCATCGAAGAAGCCTTTGAACCTGTATCCCCTGAAGGATATAACAGCTCTGACAGATACCTGGAGCTTCTTCAGGATCTTATGGCTTATGTCGCTGCTATCCGTCCGGAATATGCACCGGTAGTCAAACTTCTTTCAGATGGTCTCTCCCGCCGTGAAATTGCAAAAGAGCTTGGCATTCCGAAATCCACAGTTATAGACTGGGTAAAGAAGATCCAGGAACTTACGCTCGAATTCATGGACACGATTATCTAATCTGAACACCAGGAAAAAAGATAGGGAGCACATTACCATCATCGGTAGCGTGCTCCCCTATTTTATTTGTGACCTCTCACTTTGATCTGATAGATATCATGATTTTTAATAGATTTGACCGCCTGTCGCAACGTCCGCGCTCTTCCATGCTGATGATACGGATGTTGATATCGGTGCTTGTGAAAAATGATACAGGATCCCTCGGCAGGATATCCAGTGCTGTGCAAATACCAATAATGACCGGTATTCCGAGACTGAATTGTCACATCATAAGGATCCACCGTAATCATCATAAAATACTTGGTATCAATCGACTGAAGTTCTTCTTCAGTAAACATACTCACCACCTCGCTCCCGGTTCCGCTACCATCTGAGCCCTCAGAGCTCTTTTCTCGACCTCATAGCGCTTCTGCAGGTTCTTCATCTCCCTTTCCATAAACTCTTCTTCTGCGGCCTTTAGAGCAGCCCTCTCGGTATCCTGTGCAATTATCAGTTTGCCATCCTCGAACGTGACGGAAATATAATCACCGATTTCAAATCCGGCTTCCTTCAGCCACTGACCCTTCAACAAGATTGCGGGAGTCTCCCGGTACTTATATCCGCTCTGACCGTATACCTTAATGCTTCTTTTCTTTGTCATCTTGATTTCCTCCTTGGATTAACTCTGATTGTCTGTTGCCTCTCTGTGTTTGTCTTAAACCTCTCTCATACGCACCACCGCCTTTCCTGTTTCCGGAGAAAAAGAAAAGAGCCACCAATGCTTATTCGCATCAGTAGCTCTTACTGTCGGTTCCGTATGATATTATGATGGTTATTTCTTGTCCTGCTCTTTCTGGGCATCCTTGATTCTGTAGTAGTCTTCCATCTTCAGATTCAGGTGCACATATGAGTCAGGTTTTCGGTTGCTCAAGAGGCACACAGTCTCAACATGGACGGTTTCGGGGAACATGTCCACGCAGCGGATTTCCTGCACTTCGTATCCGCCGGAAAGGAAAGCCGCAAGATCCCTTGC
>JBGUVT010000268.1:0-5138 GCA_045220485.1 Anaerovoracaceae bacterium
TAAATCAAGTCAGATAATTCAAGAGGAAAGATGAGGTGCAGACACTATGATAATGCCGATTGATATTGATAAGAAAGAATTCAGCCGCGACAAGAAAGGATATAACTCCAGAGAGGTAGACGAATTTCTGGATATCATTGTAGCTGATTACGAAAAGGTGCTCAACGATAACAGATCGATGGCACATAAAATCAAAGCTCTCGAAAAGCAGCTCGAAGAAGCTCAGAAAGACGACAACGCAATGGTTGAGACTCTTGAGACAGCAAAGAAGCTTATGGCAGACATTTCAGCAAGTGCTGAAAGAAGAGCTGAACTTATGATGAGAGATGCTGAGCTCGAGGCAGAGAACATGCTTCTCGACGCAAAGGTAAACGTCAGAAAGCTGAACGACGAGTATGAAGTCCTGAGCGCAAAGGTAAGAAGACTCAAGGGTAACTTCCGTAAGATGCTTCAGGCTGAGATCGAGCGTCTTGATGGTGATGATTTTGATATCATCAGAGATCTTGCAGAAGAAGTTGAAGTTCCTGCTGCTGCTGCTGAGCCTGCAGCTGAGGATATCAGCAAGGCTCCTACACTCGTAATGGACAAGCTCGGTGACGAGGCTCCGGTTGCTCCGGATTTCAGCGCTCCTATAGACCTTGAGCATGCTACAGTTTCGGATCTTTCAGACGGACTGAAAGCTATTGCAGAGGATGCGTCGGCTATCGACAACACCATCATCCTCAAGTAATTGAAGAAAACAAATCAAAAAAGCTTTACCCGTCGCGGTAAAGCTTTTTGTTATGTCTTTATAATGATAAGCAGCGGGAGCACTTATTCGAAATCGTAATTGCCCAGCTTTTCCTCAGTTCCCTCGTTTACGTAATCGCAAATAGCAACATATGTCTCATGAGAGATAACATGCTCTATCTTGCATGCGTCCTCTTCTGCCTGTTCCTGGCTTACACCAAGTTTTTCGAGGAATGCAGTCAGGGCTTTATGCCTTTCGTAGATCCTCTTTGCGATCTTATAGCCTGCAGGTGCCAGTGTAATAGGTCCGTTGGCGTTCATGTTTATATAGCCGCTTTCCCTGAGACGCTTGACTGCGTATGAAACGCTCGGCTTGGTAACGCCAAGATGCTTCGCTATATCTATGGAGCGTATATATCCGTACTTCTCCTGAAGTACAAGCATTGCCTCTAGGTAATCTTCTGCAGACTGCTGTATCTTCATATCCGATTCTCCTTATCCGCGGATTGCTTATTATGTCAATTACAATATCATATTGGAGGGGTTTATTCAAATGAAAAGCGGTTAACAATTGTACTTATAAAATTCATGTGAAATTGTACAAAAATCGGTGCAAGCTTGAAGCGCTTATGGTAATATTACATCGTTGAACATAAGGACGGGATGTCCGAATCAAGACAAAAATTATCATTCCAAAGGAGGAAAGAATTATGGCTAAATGGGTATGCAGTGTTTGCGGTTACGTTCATGAAGGGGACACACCTCCTGAAAAGTGCCCGGTTTGCAAGGTTCCTGCAGAGAAATTCATCAAGCAGGAAGAAGAGATGACATGGGCTGCTGAGCATGTTCTCGGCGTTGCACAGGGAGTAGATCCTGAGATCATCGCTGACCTCAGAGCAAACTTTGAAGGCGAGTGCAGCGAAGTAGGTATGTATCTGGCTATGTCCAGAGTAGCTTTCAGAGAAGGCTATCCTGAGATCGGCGAGTACTGGAAGACAGCTGCTTTTGAAGAAGCTGAGCATGCAGCTAAGTTTGCTGAGCTCCTCGGAGAGGTACTGACAGACAGCACAGAGAAGAACCTCAGAATGAGAGTAGAGGCTGAGAACGGCGCTACACTCGGAAAGACAATGCTCGCTAAGAAGGCTAAAGAGCAGAACCTCGATGCTATTCATGACACCGTTCATGAAATGGCAAGAGATGAGGCAAGACACGGCAAGGCATTTGCTGGTCTTCTGAAGAGATACTTCGGCTAAAAGCGTAAGCCTTGAAAAACCAAGCGTTTGAGAGAGGAGAAAGAGAAATCTTTCTCCTCTTTTTTATTTCTCTAGAGGAACTACCAGTTGTACTTTTTTGGCACGTTTTACTCTTTCAGGCACTGGCTATCTTCGAAAATGGTATGATAAAATATATAAAAGCATTAAGCGTGAAAGGAGCCAACCTATGAATAGTGTTACTCGTTCAATAAAGCATGCTATAGGCATATTTGCTTTATTTGCATTCATTGTCTGTTTACCGTTAATGGCGCAAAATGCCTATGCTGATGAAGGAAATCATACATGGAGTGATGAGCCAACTATAGACAAAGCACCAACATGTACAGACTTTGGAAAGCAGACATTCCATTGCACAACATGCGATGCGGTCATGGAAGAGTTAATTCCTCCCCTTGGTCATCAGTGGAATACGACATATACAGTTGATGTACCAGCCACAGAATCTGCCCCGGGATCACAATCTATCCATTGTACAAGGTGTGGTGCTATTAAGGAAGGGTCTGCTCAGATTATTCCACAGCTTCCTCCAGGCGAGATAATAGTTTTGAAAACAATAAAAATCTCGAAACTAGTGAGAGGCAAGAAAGCGATTACAGTAAAGTGGAAGAAGCTCGACAGGAAGGCACGTAAAAAGATCGCCGGTATCCAGATACAGGTAGCAACTGACTCAAACTTTACGAACATAGTCAAAACTGCTACAGCGAAAAATAAGAAGACCTCCAAGACATTTAAAGGATTACAATCAAAGACTAAATACTACGTGCGCATACGTGCATTTGCGGCAGGTAACCAGGTTTCACTTTGGAAGACGAAGAGTGTTAAAGTGAAGTAGCAATAAGGAGCAATAAAGTTAAGGCGCAGTCTCATTTTATGGGATCGCGCCTTTGGTTTCTGTAATTATTATTGTTTATTCTTCTTCGAAGATCTCGGAATCTGCATTTTTTCTGATGCTTTCGATACCGTTAAGGCAGCTCTTTTTAGCCTTGTAACCTTCGCCTGTTGCGATGATCTCGCCGTTTGCTGCTTTGAGGCGGAATCTGAATTCTCCTGCCTTGTCAACATACACTTCGAACTTAGGGTGTTTGCACTTTTCGAAGCCTTCTGCAGTCTGATCTTCAACTGCTGCGATCGGAGCATTTTTCTTTACACTTGCAATGCCGTTCATGCATGCAGCTTTGCTTTTGTAAACTTCAGAGTTGGCGATAACTTCACCGTTGCCGGCTTTCAGGTCGAACTTGATGCCTGTACTGGTCTTTTTAACTACGTATTTCCCCATGATATCGTTCCCCTTTCTCTGTGACGTCAATCAACTTAGAGTCTGGGTACATTATATCACAATGGTTAACCCTTCACTATTATCAACGTTAACGAAAAGAGGGAGATGACAATGGCTTCTAGTAGTATTTCTTTCCAAGTGCCAGCTGTATAAGCTCAGATGCCAGCTGCCCGGTCTTGTTGCGTTCATCGAGTATAGGGTTGACTTCAACGAGATCCATTGAAAGAAGCTTGCCTGAATCAGCCACCATCTCTACTGCGAGAAAAGCCTCTCTTGCGGTTATACCGTTAGGTACAGGTGTTCCTGTTCCCGGAGCATACTCCGGGGTGATGGCGTCGACATCGAAGCTGAGATGTATGCCTACTGTGCCTTCGCCGGCGATCCTGATTGCGTCCTGCATTACTTCATACATGCCGCGCGTATCAACGTCACCTATAGGGAAGACATTCATGCCGGCTTCCTTCATTCGGGCGGCCTCAGGCTCGTCAAAGTCATGACCGCCTACCTGTACACAGTGTGCAGTCGGAACGTAGTGCGGAGTCTGCCCGAAATCCACCATGCTTGCAGGACCCCACCCGCAGACTGCCGAGTAAGGCATGCCGTGCATGTTGCCGCTGAGCGTAGACTTGTCGTCGTTCCAGTCACCGTGGGCATCTATCCAGATCACGCCTATCTCGCCCTCGGGCTCATAATGCTTTGCAACTGCCGAAACGCTTCCCGCAGCTATGCTGTGATCGCCTCCTAAAACAAGGGGGAAGTGATCTTCAGAAAGTGTTTCATATACAGCATCATACAGCTGTTTGTTTGTGGCATTCACCTGCTCAAAGCGGATCATGTGGCGCAGGCTCATTCCGTCCGGAGGCGGTATTATATCGCCCTTGTCGTGGACGGTGTAACCCATCCTGCGGAGATCTTCCCTGACACCTGCGTAGCGGATCGCCAGAGGACCCATCGCAACACCTTTCTGCGACGCACCGAAGTCGATCTGTACGCCGATAATATCTATATTTTTTATTCTGTGCAGTTTGTGCATTTAATCATCTCCTCTGAAAAAATGATAACTGATTAGCGGGTACAATACAAGGCGTTCAGGGAGACTGGTATGGGGCTGCCGTGATTCAGGTTCGGATTAAAAAACATAAAAACATTGAAAAGAATATAACAATATATTGACACAAAATGGCGCTATGACTACAATATATAGTGTTCGGAAAGGAACACTATTTTTTACGCCTTAAAATAAAAAGCGCGTAAAAGGCATGAAAAACAAGGCTTTGGGAGCCCGGGACATAAATACAGATAATACTTAAATATCAACATATAGAACTACAATCAAACGGAGAGAATGATCATGAAAAGCATTATCAAAAGAGACGGCAAGGAGATGCCGTTCGATGAGTCTAAGATCTTCAATGCCATCTACGCTGCTAACAAGGCGGTAGACGGCGAGAGGATGACGAGCATCGACTTCACTTATCTCACTAAGAAAGTCGTAGAACAGCTTGACGGCGAGACATGCACAGTAGAGCAGGTACAGGATATCGTCGAGGCTATGCTCATCAAGTATGACTGGGAAAAGACCGCCAAGGCTTACATCCTTTACCGCGCTGAGCACGCAAAGATCCGTGAGGCTGAGTCAGACCTCATGAACATCTACAACGAGCTCACATACTCATACTCGAAGGATGCTGACATCAAGAGAGAGAACGCCAACATTGACGGCGACACATCGATGGGCACAATGCTCAAGTATGGCTCGGAAGGTGCTAAGTACTTCGTAGACAACTATGTGCTTCCTAAGGACATCGCAAAGGCTCATATCAACGGTGACATCCACATCCACGATAAGGACTTCTACA
>JBGUVT010000269.1:0-2081 GCA_045220485.1 Anaerovoracaceae bacterium
GACGGCAGGCTTATCAAAAACAAGACAAACAATCAATATAGATACTTCGAAACACGGTATTTCTCTTTATGAGAGATGCCGTTTTTATCGTTATTTGCCCAGAAAAATACTTTTGACCATAATTTCTTGCATACTATGTATTAAAGAAGCAGATTATGGAATTCCCATCTAAAATGATGTTGGGGTCAAAAGGTCCCCAACAGACCTACTCTTGTAATGGATAGTTGCAGTAAATCAAGCACCTTGAAAACTTTATATAAACCGCGTGGTTGAGCCGAAAATCAGGCATTGTATGGTATACTGTAGGTATCAAATCCAAGAGGTATCATACCATGTCATTCAGAAAAAACAGTTCCCAGCAGATGTCCATATTTGACAGCACCTATGGCCTCACAGAAAGAGAGCAAAAGGCACTCGACAGGTCATGGGCAAAGATCTTCGCCGAAGATGTATTCCCTTACATCGACGAGGCTCGCTTCTCTGTTCTTTATTCGGAAAAGGCTTCCCGACCGAACACGCCAGTCAATGTCATCGTAGGCGCGCTGATCATCAAGGAACTGTTTGCCATTTCAGATGATGAGATCGTTGACAACCTCATGTTGGATCCGCGCTATCAGATGGCCCTTCATACAACCAGTTATGAAGAGCAGCCGCTCAGTGACAAGAGCCTGTCCCGATTCCGCATGCGTTGTTATAACTATGAACAAACTCATGGCGTTGACCTTTATCATGACTGCGTCACAGGTCTTGCCGAAGCTTCTGCACGGATGATGGGGATCGACAAGCGGATCCGTCGAATGGACTCCCTGATGATCGAAGCCAACATCCGCAGGCTCAGCCGCATGGAACTGATCTATACCTGTATCTCAAAACTGGTGTCCTATCTCCATAAAGCCGGGAGAGATGACCTGATCGGGCATATGGCCCACTATTATGATCCGAATGATTTCAATCAGGTCATCTACCATTGCAGCGACATTGACGCGGAAGCGAGATTCTCTGTCCTGCTCTCGGATGCCGATCTGCTCCTTGACAGGTGCGGAAGTTCCTTCGAGGATGCTACGGAATATCAGCTATTTATCCGCTGTTTGTCTGAGCAGACAATCCTGGAAGACGGAAAGCGCAGACTGAGGACAAAGGCCGATGGAGGAATGGGCTCCGGGATGCTTCAAAATCCCTCCGATCCGGATGCCACATACCGGGAAAAAGCCGGGAAGAAACATCACGGCTATGCCGGCAATGTAGAAGAAAGCATCGGAAAGAACGGATCGATCGTCACGGATTACCAGTTCGATACAAACAACAAAAGCGACAGCGAATTCCTGAAAGAGCACCTGGAGCAGATCGGTGAGCAGGACGAGAAAACCCTGTTGATCGCAGATGGTGCTTACAGCGGCGCGGAAAACACAGAGGCCGCTGCGAACAATAACATCGATTTGATCACAACGGATCTGACCGGAAAAGACGTTGACCCAATCATGGGTGCCTTTCAGTTCAGCGAAGACGGAACCAAAGTAACGAGCTGTCCTGCCGGGAATGTACCAAAATCCTGCTGGTATAACCAGAAAACAGGGCAGGTGATTCTCTCTTTTGAACGCGATAAATGTGCCGGATGTCCTTATCAGAAGAACTGCAAGCCCAAAATTTTCAAGCGTGTGAGCAAGCTAAGCGTATCCGTGAAAATGAAAAAGCGGGCACTTGCACAGAGCAGAATGAAGACCGATGAATTCAAGTTGCTCGCCCGGTTGAGAAATGGTGTAGAGACCATTCCTTCACTTCTGAAAAACAGATATGGTGTGAACCGGATGCCGGTTCATGGCACAGTACGCTGTAGGTTCTACTTTGGGTGTAAAGTGGCTGCATTGAACTTCAGGAAGCTCTTCCGATTCCGAAAGGGCTCAGGGCACTATGCGCTGAATCCGGTCCTCGGATAAGCAAAATGACAGGGATGCCCTCTGCATAGATGCAGACAAAGCGACTATGTCACCATATTTCCTGATTCCATCGTGGTTTGTATAAAGTTTTCAAGGAACGGTAACTAATTGACGAGTTTCAAGCTGGGGTTTTGACCCCATCATCAT
>JBGUVT010000270.1:0-13022 GCA_045220485.1 Anaerovoracaceae bacterium
ATTTGTATTTTGTAGTGTAACTCAGATCAGATGAAGATTTACCATAACGCTCCTTTATAAGTTTTTTACCCTTGTAAGTGAAAGAGCAATTTCTGTAACACTCATTGAGCTCCCTTAATTTATCCGATGCATTGCAGCTGTAATTAGTCAGAAGACCGTTTTTATTATATTTCAGTGTACCGGTAAAACTTTCGGAAGGATAATATGTTCCACCTGATATAGATACATTAACTGAAGATACAACATAAACGGTTTTCTTTCCCCCTGACGCAGCTGATACCTCACAAGGCGTCGCAAAAAATGTGAAAATCAGCAAAGTACTGATAAGCAGTGAAAACAACCTGCTTCTGTTAAAAAAATTTACTTTCATAAAATAATCGGCAAAAGATACCCCGTCTTCTGTAAGACAGGGAAGAATTGCCTTTGCCCCCCTCTCCGATCATTAATATAAATATATTATAACAATATTATATACAATCACGAACAGATCATGAAGCTGGAAAATCAGTTCATATCTGCGTTTATCCCGGCCAGACCCGGGATCTCCCTGGCGCTGTCAATTATTATATCCGCACCGTACTCCTCTAGCTCCGACCTCGGTCTGAATCCCCATGTTACGCCCACAGCGGTAACTCCTGCATTACGGGCGGTCAGCATATCGGTGTTGGTATCTCCGAAGTACAGGCATTCATCCTTCTCTGTGCCAAACAGATCGAGTATCTCGAACACACCGGTTGGGTCAGGCTTTATAGGGATAAGATCCGTCTGGCCCTGGATATGATCGAATAATCCCTTGCCGAATATGGTCTCCACTACGCCGATGGCACTTTCATGCGGTTTGTTGCTAAAAACTGCGATCTTCACATCGTTTCTTTTAAGCTCCCCAAGCGCCCAGACCATATGATCATATGGCACAACGTGATACGCCGGATCCTCCTGCATCCAGGCACGGCACATCGGCAGGCCTTCTTCGAGATGCGACGCCGAGGTGTCGCCAGAGGCGATTAATGCCCTTTTCAGCGCATTTTTGATGCCGTCTCCAGCAAAGTAATTGAAGGCCTCTACAGGCTGCTCAGCAAGGCCATAATGGGCTAATGTCATATTTACAGGTCTTGCTATGGACTCCTGTGTTGCAGCCAGAGTTCCATCCAGATCGAAAATGCAAATTTTTATCATGCATGGTCCCCTTTCTTTTTGTTGCACTTTGTACCCTTTTCCTTTGAAAATATTGTATCATTTAGTCAGAATATAAAAAAGCCGCTACAACTCAGCGGTCATTCATTTCAAGGAGGCTGTTTTAATGAAAAAAGATCTTGGTATCCAGCAGGCTGTTTTTCCAATGCCTGTTCTGATGGTTGCTGCTTATGACGAGAACGAGAAAGTCAATGTTATGAATGTTGCCTGGGGTCAGATATGCGGTGCTGACCGAATCTATCTCTGTATCGGCAAGGGCAAGAAGACCCTGTCCAACATACTCGTTAGCAAGGCATTCACCGTTTCTCTCGCAGACCGCCCTCACATGGAAGTCGCTGACTTTTACGGTATCGCGTCGGGCAACAAGATGGATGACAAGTTCGAGCGTACTGGTTACACCGCTGTTAAGAGCGCAAATGTGCACGCTCCTATAATCGATGAGTTCCCTGTTGTAATGGAATGTGAATTCCTTGAGGAGCTCGACACTGAGTACATCCACGGTGTTGTTGGACGCATCGTCAATGTCAGGGCTGAAGAGTCAGTCCTCAACGATGAAGGCAAGATCGACGTACTCAAGCTGAATGCCCTTATGTTTGACAACTCCTGTCATGGCTATTACAGCGTAGGTGAAAAAGAGGGCCAGGCCTGGGATGCCGGTATGAGCCTTATGAAATAACCTGCTCAGAATCTGATCTTAAAGCAAAGGCCTCGGGTCGAAGTGATCCGAGGTCTTTTGTGTTTATACAAGAGGTCTCTTTAATTTTGCGCATGTATGAATTCAGCGATATCTGATATAACATCGTCGCCTATGTGGCGCTCAACGCTGTATTCCTTTGTCGCTTTGGTGATGTCATCATATTCAGCAGAGACGAAGCAGTGATTCAGCTCCGGATACAGCTTATAGGTGATGTTCTCACGGCCTGCGAGCTGCTCTTTGAATGCCTTGAAGTCATCCTCCGCCAGAACCTGGAAATCTCTGCCTCCCTGCATGATGAGCGCAGGCTTGCTGCTCTCAAGCAGATAATCCGCGGCTGTCTTCTGTCCCATTTCCTTGAAATAATAAAGAGAAATGTTGCCTGCGAACTTTTTCTTTTTCGCTTCCTCATCACTCAGGTCATAAAGACCGCTGAATCTGTTCGCAAAATATTTGCATTCGAGTCCTGTCACGAATCTGAGGACAGGATTGCCTCCGACTTTCCGGCTCTGATTCAGCTGCCGGATCACGATATTCTCCAGGCGGTGCGGTGTTCCGGCCATCATTATAAGGCCCTTCACGTCCCCTCCTTCGGCATCTATCCTCGGCGCGAGCATTGCGCCCATGCTGTGACCGAGTATGAAGATGCTGCCGCTGTCGATCCGTCTGTCATTTCTGAGCATTGCGAGCGCCAGCAGAGCATCTTCTATTGTCTCCTCACGTACGGTCATACCGGCCGCGTTGGCTTTCATCATTTTACGTCCGTGCACAAAAGTGCGCTTATCGTATCTCAGTGACGCTATGCCATGTGCCGCCAGTCCTTCTGCAAGGTCCTTAAAAGGAGTAAGCTTGATTACTTTCTCATCCATGTTGCTGGCGCCTGAACCGTGCACCATGACCACAGCCGGTACCGGTCCGGACGCGCCGTCCGGGATAGTGAGTAAGCCGTTCAGCGGATATTCAGTTCCCTTACCGATAATTACCTTTTCCCTATACATACTGTATCTCCTTTCCGGATATACTGCGCTTCTATGCGTATACAGTGCTCAGTACTATCAGGAGCATGCCGCCGAAGTATGTGAGGCTGTTGAATCTGATAAGCCATTTATTGTTATTGAAAATGAATCTGTACACATTCAGATCTATATCCGAAATCATGAACAGGAACGAACCAAGGCCCAGCATCGCGTAGCCGGTACCCGGCAGCATTATCATCAGGGCAAGTCCTGTGATGCCGTGCATGAATATCGATGACAGGTAGAATATCATCGGCCAGCGCATCTTGCCCATTTTGATCCTCTCAGGCCAGCGGCCGGAAGCAAATATCACTACGGCAAGCATCAGGCCCGCCACCACGAATGTCCATGCAAAATCGTTGAACCAGTATCCGCCCTTGTCTATAAGTACTGCCTGTTCATACAGTGTAAAGCATATGTTTCCCGCAAGGAAAAAGTCTCCGCCGCGCCCAAAGTCAAACACGAGAAAGATGTCTCCAAGCCAGGCGAATATCAGCGCTGCCATGAGCAGAAGCTGGTAGCTCGTGAACTCATATTTGCTGAAGAATGTCACAAAGGCCAGCGACAGATACATGGTGGCCATGAAGTACTTGTTGATGGCCCTGTGTTTTATGTTGCCTGATGTTCTGGTCCTGAAGTAACAGCACAGAGCAATCAGATAAATTGCTATGAATATGATCATTGTTGGAATGTCCTCCGCCACGGTCTACAATCCTATGCTTCTTTGTAAACCATTGTATCACATGCGCATATATGCGGATATAGAAAAACCCCTGACCGTAATGATCAGAGGTTTTGTGTTTCTGATACTAGAATGCGAAGTTGCCGTTTACGAATACCGGAATCTCTTCGCCGTCATGTGTGATGCCGGTGATCTCGAGGTCTTCGGATCCGACCATGAAATCGACATGCGTCATCGAAGTGTTTGCTCCCAGCGCCTTGAGCTCATCCTTGGTCATGTTCTCTGCGCCTCTTACCAGAGGATATGCCTCACCGAATGCGAAATGGCATGAAGCGTTCTCATCGAACAGAGTGTTGTAGAACAGCACGCCGCTGTTGGAGATAGGTGAATCGTACGGAACGAGTGCTACCTCTCCGAAGTACGAAGCTCCCTCATCGACTGAGATAGCGTCCTTCAGGATTTCTTCGCCCTTGTCTGCGTGAGCCTCTACGATCTTTCCGTTCTCAACCTTGAATACGATGCCTTCTATGACTGTACCGTTGTGGCTGAGCGGCTTTGTGGATACGATAGTGCCGTTCATGCTGTTTCTGTCAGGAAGTGTAAACACCTCTTCGGTCGGCATGTTAGGCGAAAAGATGATGCCTGTGCCGGACTTCTCTGATCCGCCCTCCCAGTAGTGGCCTTCCGGAAGGTCGACTGTAACGTTTGTTCCTGCAGAGTTCTTATATCTCAGTGTTTTGAAATTATATCCGTTCAGAATGTCTACGTGCTTTTTCAGCTCGTCTATGTGATCCTGCCAGTTCTGAATCGCATTGCCGCCGTCGACTCTGCAGCATGCGAGGATCTCTTCCCACATCTTTGCGATAGCTTCCTCTTCGCTGAGTTCAGGGAACACCAGGCGCGACCATGCCTTCGACGGGATCGAGCAGATGCTCCACGGAACTTCGCTGCTCATCATTTTACTGCGATAGTACTCGAGTGCCTTACCGCTGCTTATCTGAGCCCTTTTGATACGGTCAGGATCGACTCCGTTAAGGCTCTGCGGATCCTCAGCATATATAGTAAGGAACGCACATCCCTCGTCTACCAGGCTGTTGGAGCGCTCTACGATCCACGGATCAACGCTGTCGAACACCTCGTCAGCAGCTCTCATGAATTTCATACGTGTAAGCTCGTCGTCAGTCCAGCGGAACAGGACTTCCCTGCATCCTGCATCGTATGCGGCCTCTGCGCAAAGTCTTGCGAAGTCAGCGCATTCGATCTCGCTGGTGATCTGTAATCTTTGCCCCTTCTGAATATTTACACCTGATCTGATGACCAGTTCTGCATAGTCCCTTTTAAGTTTTTCAAGTTCTGCCATTACATTAATGACTCCTTTCAGTGATAGTTGTTGTTGATTTGGCATAAAAAGCGTCCCCGGTTCAGGGAGCCGGAGACCCTTAGTAAATCCGTACTGAATGTTACCCTAACAGAGCTGCAGTGTCAATCCCACGATTCCGGTTTGAACTTGCGGTCTTTCATTTCCTCGATAAACTTCTTATACGCCTCAGTATCCGTGATCCTGATTCTGTTTTTCAGAGCCTCTTCTACTGCTGCGAGCTTTGCCGGGTCATATCTGTCACCCACGCGCCACTGATATGAGCGCGGATAAGCGTCGTCCTTATCAAGAACGGTAGGATCCCTGAGGATCATTCTTTCATAATCGTAATACAGCATCTCATACTCTGCATTCGGGTTCTCTGCAGTGTCTGCTGAATCCTCAGGCTTTCTGAAATCATTGACGTCAGGCCCTAAATAGCTGGCGTCCATAACAATCGTATATTCAAAATCTTTCTCGTTAAAAGTCTTTTTCTTGTCCATTTCAATAACCTCTTGATCTATATTCAAAACGCGCCTTGCGCACCTTACTGTTTCCCTGTTTATCTGACTACTTTAACATCGATATTGTTGCTCTTGATGTAGTCCATTATCTCTTTCCTGTAATTATTGTTCACGGAGAGAACGGTACCGCTCATGTCCTTTGAGAAGAATGATGTGGATTCAACAAAGGATCTTACAAACGCCACATTATCCCATGTCAGTCTCACGGCCTGCGATCCTTTCTTTTCGATCTCGACCCCATTCTCATCGAGCGTGACTACTGACGGGCGGTCATCTGCAAGATAACCGTCTACCCCCTTTTTCATTCTGACAAGTATTACGGCTGTTGCTACAGCTGCCACTCCGGCAAACACGGCAGTCAGTATCTTCATAACGTTAAATGAACCATTGATACCGCCATAAATGCTCATGGCACAGATAAGAGCCATTGCAACTGTCAGCAGAATATATCTGGTAAAATTATCTCTCAGCTTTTCCTCAGGTCTATACAGAAGCTGCCTGTACTGAGTAACAATATTAACAACTTCTTTATAAAACTGTCTGCTTCCCTTTTCTTTTACCTCAATAGTCATTCTATACCCTCCACACACCGGTCGGATTCCGGCCGGTGATCAGTTGTAAGTCCAGAGTCAAATAATACCACTTTTTGAGCGGAATTTATCCTTCCCTTACAGTTTATTATTATACTCCATAAAGCTTATTTGTTTGCGTTCGATTGGTGAATTTAAGTTTAGCGGATCCACTTATCGGTGATGGTCGGTTCTTCGTAACCCCAGTCTTCCGGAACTGCATGAACCACCAGATCAAAGCCGTTTTTTTCAAGCACTCTGGCAGATGCCCTGTTTTCTATCATAGTGCTCGCGGTAATGATCTCTATGTCAGTCTCATTATAAAGATATCTGACCATCAGTCTCAGAGCCCTTGGAGCGATTCCCTGCCCCCAGAACCGTTCGAGGAGCCGGTACCCCACGCTTATCTTGTGGATCTCATCGCGGAATCCGTACATCTCCGCGATACCGCAGAAGACTTCTTTTTCCTCAGCAGCTTCATCACCTGAATCTGTTTTGTATATCCCCAGAAATATCGACTCGCGAAAGCACTCATCGTAAAGATGATCGATCACATATTCTATGCTTTCGTACTTTTTCTCAAAAAGAAACGTCGGAAGATATCTGTAGACGTTCCCGTTTTCTGTGAGCTCGCGCAGAGAATCAGCATCGTCCCGGGTTATCTTCCGGAGAACGATGCCATCTCCCTTTATGTACGGTATTTCTGAGAACAGTTTTTTCATTTGTCCGATATCAGATGGTTCTGAGCTCTGCTGTAAATGTTCCGTTTTCTATATTAAGTATTGCGTAGCCCGGATAATAGCCGTAGCCTGCCGTACCCGGATTCAGCAGCGTAATGCCATCGTGTTCTGCGAGATACTGGTAATGCGTATGTCCGAAAAGCGCTATATCCGCTCCGGCTTCCTTTGCCTGATACGTCAGCGTCCTGAAATCGTCCTCGTATTTTACGTTGGAAAGATGACCATGCGTAGCGAATATGATAACGCCTTCTACGTTACAGAGTATCAGCCTTTGAAGGTCTGTATTGAAGTCGCAGTTGCCTCTTACCGCATAGATCGGAAGGTCCGGAAAATGATCTTCAAGCCTGGCGAGGTCTCTTTCACCATCTCCAAGGAAGAAACATATATCCGGCTTCTCAAGCTCTATCGCAGTTATCATATGGCCGACAAGGCCGTGTGAATCAGAAAAAACACATGCTTTCATTAGTTGATATTCCTTTTAGTTTATATTAGTCCGAGCTTTTTAAATGCCCATTCGATGCCGTCGTTGTCCGTAGACGGGCAGATCATGTCGCTGCGTTCCTTTAGGAAATCGCTTCCGTTCTCCATACAGACGCTGGTACCGACAGCTTCTATCATCTCGACGTCAATATTGCTGTCGCCGAATCCTATAGTATCGGCTATGTCGAAACCCAGAGCATCCGCTACTATATGCACGGCTCTGCCCTTATCGAACTTGCGGTTTATGATCTCGCCGAAGTAGCAGCCCGGTTCAGAGAAAGTGTGAACTATGAAATGGAGTTCATCTCCCAGTGCATCTCTTGCAGGAGCAATCTGATCCTCGCTGGAGCAGGTAAATACGATCTTATACAGCGGACATCCGTCATACTCCGACAGCGGCTTCGGACCCAGCCCGATCCACACAGCTTCGATCATTCTGAGCAGATATTCGTTTCTGGAATCACTCTGCTTAAGATACTCCTTTGCACGCTCATCACTGTAAGCGGCGTCTTTCCCCTCGATCGACAGGAATACTCCTTCATCAGACAGCAGAGTAATCAGCTTATCCTGCTGTTCTTTTGTCAGAGGGCAGTCATACAGTACATCATCGCCGGCGTATACGTAGCCGCCGCAGCTTGTTACGGCTCCGTCAAAACCGTACTTTTGCAGTGATTTCAGAGCATCGCAGTTGCGGCCCGAGCACAGAAACACCTTGTGTCCGTTCTCACGGGCTTTCTGTACGGCTCTGACCGCGCTTTCAGGCGGTATGTGGCCTCCCGGAACTGTAAACGTACCATCTACATCCATAAAAATAAGTTTACGATTCATTATCTATCCCCTAATTATTCATCATTATTTATCGTCCGGGCCGGCCTATAATTCAGGCCCTCTGTATTCCAGACACATCATGGTCAGATCATCGAACGGTTCTGCGTCCCCTACAAATTCGTCTACCGACTTTCTGACATTCTCAAGTATCTGCTCCGGACCTGCAGCCGGTTCTATATTGAGTGCATCTACCATTCTGCCTGTTCCGAACATATTATCATTTATATCGGTCGCTTCAGGCACTCCATCAGTATAAAGGAACAGCTTATCGCCTTTATTGAGCTGCATTTCGAAGTTTTTGTATTTAACGCCTTCCATGCCGCCAACAACAAATCCGTGTTTTTCCTTCACAATTTCAAAGACCTGATTATTTCTGTATACTGTATGATCCTCATGACCAGCGTTGGCGTAAATAAGGTGTCCTGTAGAGACCTCAAGTATTCCAAGCCATACAGTCACGAACATCTCTGCCTTATTGTGCTCACATTGCCGGTCGTTTACAAAGTTAAGTATTTCGGCAGGAGTGCCTCCCATCTGTGTTCTTTCTGTGATGAGTATGTTTGTTACCATCATGAACAAAGCACCAGGTATACCCTTGCCTGATACATCTGCCATTACCAGCGCCAGGTGGTCATCGTCAATAAAGAAGAAGTTGTAGAAGTCTCCGCCAACCCCTCTGGCCGGATCCATTGAAGCATAGATATCAAACTCGTGACGGTCAGGGAACGGCGGGAAGACCGCAGGCAGAGCATCATTCTGTATCTGTGCAGCAATCGAGATCTCAGCCCCAATCCTCTCCTTCTCTGCTGTAACAGCAGTCAGGTTTTTGATGTAGTTGGTCATCTCCGTTTCCATGAAGTCGATGGATCCTGCAAGATTCTTCAGGACTTCATACCTGCTTATCTCACCCAGTGGCTCGCCTTTGGTATTCTCCTTCGCAAAGCGTGATGCCTCCTTTGAAACCTTTTCAACCGGAGTGATAATCGATTTATTGATAAACCTTGTTGCAAGAATGCATACCAGTATTTCTATCAGGGCAACACCGACAAAGATCATCATCAGATATGGCAGAAGGGCCTGTACCATTTCCCTTATCGGACGCTGTATGCAGAGCAGTGCCGTTACCTCTCCTTCTGAATTCTTTACGGGAACCATTGTCGTCATATGCGGATGCGATCCGTCGCCTGGATCCGTACGGAAAACAGTTTCACAGTCCGACTGCTGCTCGTAGATCGCTTTGTACTTGTCACGGTACTCATCGTTCGTGGTATCTCTCTTATGTCCGACTTCCCATTCAGTGTATTCAGAATCATCCACGCTGTTGTTTACGGAATTGAAGACGGATACAAATCTGCCATAATCACTCGTATCGACTTTTATCACGTAAACCAGGGAGACATTCATCCTCTGACAAGTGACATCCATTCTCCTTTTGGCAGTATCATACTCTTCCTGCTCCTCGCCGGCGAGATACTCATCGATATGATCACCGTTCACAATTGCCGCTGCCGAATCAGCCATATGATGCGTAACCGAAGTATATTCTTCTTTGAATGCATCGGTAAAGATATTGTATCCAATGAAATAGACAACAGTCGCAAACATCAGAATCAGGAAAATCAGGCCACCGATGATATCTGCCTTCATATTGGAACGTAACGTTTTAATGCTTTTCATAGGTTCTCCTGTAATGCTGAATACGGCAGCGGTATTTAGGTCCGACTATTTATACCTTGATTTAAAACAGCTGCCCGGGCAGTTTAAGTTTTTCCTTTGGCGGAAAGTCTTTGTCAAACATTTCGACATCCGCATCATCCACATAATATCCCTGCGGTGTCTGATAAACTCCGCTGACATCATCAAGATATCCCGGGATCAGCTCCCTGCACAGGAAGAATGAATCATCAGCGCCTTCAGGCAGATCGTGATACCTGATGCCGAACTTCCGGGCATAGTCGAATCCGCTCTTTCCGTAGAAATCTATATTACCTTCAAACAGAACAGCGCCGAAGCCCAGCTCTGCCGCTTTATCCAGCGAATAGTCGAGCAGCTTTTTCCCATATCCCCTGCGCTTAAGCGCCGGCGTAATGCAAATAGGTCCCATGGTAAGTACTTCGACATCTCTTCCATCATCTGCATTGATAACAGTCCTCATAAACATGTTCTGTCCTATCAGACTGCCATTCTTTTCCATAACAAAATCGAGCTCCTTCACGAATGCCGGATCATCACGCAACACATGTATTACATAGTGCTCGCTGCATCCCGGGCGGTAGACGTTCCAGAACGACTCCCTTATAAGGTTCTCGACCTCTCTGTATTCGCCTTTATTCTCAAAACGTATTATTACGTCGTTTGTATTCATTGTTTTACCTCCTGAAAATTGTCGACTTCAATTGCCTTTCAGCGGGAGGTTTGTAAGATCGTCTGCAAACCTCCCGGTCAGCCTACAATCTCCAGTGTGTAGTTCTTTTTCAAAAAGCACTCTCCTTTGCGTTTCAGCTATTTAAGTAATTATAGCATTTAAAGCTGCATTTCCAAAGAATGCAAGAAAAATGTGACCGCCACATTGACGGTCACAGATATTCTTTGGAAATCGCTTGTTATTGCAGCTTTTTGCGCAATTCGGCTGAGATCTTTTCATAAAGCGGGAGGCTTACACCATATTTCTCCCCCATTCTTACTACTTCATAGATAAGTCCGTCTATCTCTGAGGCTTTCCCTGCCGCCACATCCCGCTGCAGCGAAGTAGTCATGTCAGGTGAAAGACCGGCGGATATTGCAAGATTGACCGGCACTACGTCCTCTCCGAAGCCTATACCCATTGCATCTGCCAGATCCGATATCTCTTTGATCAGGCCGGCAAAACAATCTCTGATTTCTCCTTCCTGCTGAACGGCTCCTGCCGGAACATCGTAATAAAGTCCGCATGCGCCCTGAGGAGATACATAAGAGAACTTCCTCAGGCAGTCTCTCTCTATGTTGTCTGACAGTATGCCTTCGATGCGGCTGCCGCACAAATCGTCACGGACCTTCCCGAGGAGAGGCCGAAGTCTTTCGTCGAGATGCTTCTGATCCTTTCTCAGTCCGAATACCACTCTGAGGATGGTCCCGTTCATCCAGATGTGGCCTGGCTCCTTTATCTCTGATGCGACGTAAATGCAGCCGTCAGTTACTGTTATATCCGGCAGTTCTTTCTGCATCCGGGAACCTGTCCCGAAAATATTGAGGATCGGGATAACTATAGTATCCGGGCCTGCAACAGCTCTTATAAATGGGATCGTGTCTTCAATGGAATATCCCTTGACGCACACGAATATGACATCAGGTATTGCAGCTTCGCCGGTCTGCTTCGATTCCCCACATAGATCAATGAATTCATCCGTCGTATATGCACTGACAGGATCTATGATGAATTCTCCATCCGGCCGGCTCACCCTGAGACCGTTCTCTTTCATAGCTGCAAGATGTCTGCCCCGCGCAATAAAAGTGACGTCGTGGCCTGCCTGTGCCATGTGTGAGCCAATCGCTCCGCCTGTACCTCCTGCGCCTATTATCAGATATTTCAGCCTGTACATGTCTATTTAACAATCTTTCCAAGCACTTTGCTGCCTTTAGCTCTGATCTTGATTTCCCTTGGCAGTGCGTATGGCAGGATCGCCTTGAGCTTGCCGTTCTCCGCGGAGTACATTCTGGATGCCTTCGGGTGATCTCTCTCAAGCTTTATAGCGTCGAATTCGCACTTGGTCGTGCACAGTCCGCAGCCGATACATCTGTTGACATCAACGGTTGTAGCTCCGCATTTGAGGCATCTGTTGGCCTCAGCTCTGATCTGCACCTCTGTCAGCGGCTCTCTGAGGTCATGCCATGTCTTTGTAGGATCACCGTCTCTGTGACCAGGTTTCTGTCTCGGCATGTTATCATAGCTTTCGACCATAATGTCTTCTCTGTCAAGTTCTATGATTTCTCTGAGATCGCGTCCGACGGTCAGCCTGTTAGGGCCCTGATCCTTATGTACATACCTGTGGAGTGAGTCAGCGATAGGTCTTCCTGCTCCGATTGCATCGATAGCGAACTTCTGTCCTGTTACGATGTCGCCGCCTGCGAAGATATCTTCTTCAGCCGTCTGCAGTGTTACAGGATCTGCTACGATCATGCCTCTTGGGCTGATCTCTACCTTTGTACCTTCGAGCATCTTACCGAGGTCAGGCTTCTGTCCTGTGCAGTAGAGCACTGTTGTGCACTCAAGCTCGGTAGTCTCGCTGTCATCGAACTTAGGATCGAATCTTCCCTCTTCGTTCTTGACGCTTACGCACTTTCTGAAGCTGATGCCGCAGACCTTGCCATCCTTCGACTTGATCTCAACAGGTCCCCAGCCGCCGTTTACGCTGATGCCTTCCTCTTCGCACTCAGTCCTGTCTTCAATGCCCATAGGGAGTTCATCATAAGCCTCGAGTGCATACATATATACTTTGTCTGCGCCGGATCTTACAGCTGTTCTTGCTACGTCAGCTCCGATATTTCCACCGCCGATAACAACTACGTTGCCGCTGAGCTTGCCTGCCTTAGGAAGCTTGCCTTCCATAAGAGCTACTTCGTCCTCATTGATTATTCTCATGAAGTCGATACCGCTCATAACGCCCTTTGCATCAGCACCAGGTACATCGAGCTTTCCGCCGCTCTGGAGGCCGACTGCAATGTAGAACGCAGCATAGCCTTCGTCTCTCAGCTGCTGGATGGTAACATCCTTACCTACCTCAACGCCTGTCCTGAACTCAACGCCCATTTCTTTCATAACTTCGATTTCAGCGTCAACTACTTCTTTCTCGAGTCTGAACGAAGGGATGCCGTATCTGAGCATGCCGCCGAGAGCTTTCTGCTTCTCGAATACTGTTACAGGATAGCCGCGCTTTCTGAGGTAGTATGCTGCAGCGAGTC
>JBGUVT010000271.1:0-5667 GCA_045220485.1 Anaerovoracaceae bacterium
CGGGCCGTGAGCCGGGAGAATCTTCTGACAGAAAGCTTCCGCTATCTGATTCTTTATATGCGGGAGCACATGAAAGGCATGGAACCGTCTATAGATCGTCAGCTCAGTCAATATGCGGCTATGCTGATTATTCGAACGGGAAAAGGGTTTGCCAAAAATGACCCGTCCCTGCGGGACGCCGTGCAGCATATGAAGGAAGGTCTCCGTAAAACGGATATGTTGTCATTTGTGACCGTGAAAGATCTGCCGCGAAAAGCAGGGACCGTCATACTCCTGCTTAAGATGCGCCTTTACCGGCCGGCTATGCTGCTCTGTGCAGCAAAAGTCAGGCAAGATAAAAAGCAGGCTAAACAACAGTGACGATCCTCTGCGGTCATTATGATTATAGTTCATTTTGTTCAAGCATTGGAGGCAGGTAAATGTATAAACGAAGATTACGTGGTTGGTCTCAGCATATTGACTTTATGTTTCTGGACAATCTTTGTGTTTTTTTCAGCCTTCTGATCGGATTCTTACTCGTTAAGAAAGAAGGGATACTGAATTCTCTGTTTTTCTGGAGTATACTTCTGGAAGTTGTCCTGATAAATCTCGTCGTGATAATCGTCCTGGATACCTATCACAGCGTGCTGCATCATACGCCCTGGGATGAGTTAGTCCGGCTTCTCCGTCAGACGGGGTGCGTAGTTCTCGTCATTGTAGTTTTTCGGCTGCTGGCCCCGGTATCTGATCCGGATCTGGTGAAAATTGCGCGACTTGCCCTTCCTTTGTATGTTCTGTCCTGTTATTTAATGCGGCAGACATATAAAAGCTTTCTGAAGAAAAAACATCACATACGCAACCGCCATTCTCTTCTCATCGCACTGGAAGCACCGCAGATCCCCACTGTTATTCCGCGCATTCTCCGTTCGAACTACGGGGTTTACCGGTTTATCGGTATTGCGATCATGGGAAAGGATCCTTCCGAAGAGGAGGCGCGAGAGGCTATCCGTTCGATCCGGCAGGAATACCCGGAGGTTGACACTATACCAATCGTCGCCACAACCGATACGCTGGAGCAGTATCTGACCAATAACTGGGTGGATGAGGTGTATCTTGATGTGCCGCCAAAGGCAGACCTTCCTGTGGATCTGATCAACAGTCTCATGCTGATGGGTATCACGATCCACACCGCCCTAACGAACCTTGACGATATCGAATCAAGACACAAAAACGTGGAGTGGATCTGCGGTCATCTGACCATTACAACCTCCCTGGGTTATATCACGGGCCGTGACGTTCTTCTTAAACGACTCATGGATATCGCAGGCGGGCTGGTCGGTTCTCTGATCACCCTGATCCTCACTCCTCCGATCGGACTGGCCATCTGGCTGTCTGATCCCGGCCCGATCTTCTTCTCACAGACCAGGATCGGCGAAAACGGGAAGAAGTTCAAGATGTACAAGTTCCGCAGTATGTATAAGGATGCGGAAGCACGAAAGAAGCAGCTCGCGCAGAACAGCGGGCAGGAAGACCAGCTTATGTTCAAGCTGGAGCATGACCCGCGCATCATCGGGCAGAAAGAAATGGGAAACGGAAAATGGAAAAGGGGGATCGGCGGATGGATCCGCGATCTGTCTCTGGATGAATATCCGCAGTTCTTCAATGTTCTGAAGGGAGATATGTCCCTGGTCGGTACCCGGCCGCCTACAGTGGATGAGTGGAACAGGTATGAACCTTTCCACCGCGCCAGAATGTCTACACGGCCCGGGATCACCGGTCTCTGGCAGGTAAGTGGACGCAGCCAGATCCGCGACTTTGACACTGTAGTCCGTCTGGACCGGGAATACATAGAAAACTGGTCTCTCAAACGGGACATTCACATCTTATTCAAGACCATATGGGTTGTGATTGCCCGAAAAGGAGCTATGTAATAAAACAGGAAACCGCCGCAAATCCTTTCTGTCACGGGATCTGCGACGGTCTTCTTTTTTTGCGATTTCTCAAAATTCCGATATAAATGCAGAAAAATCATCAAGTAATGGCATTTATCCCTGTAACTGATTATACTGTTAAAAAGCATATAAATCGCGATTTGCACGGATGCTGCTTAATTTGGACTGGTGAGGCAGATATGAGATATAACCAAAAAATCTTACTAAAAAACGGTAAAGAAGCTTTGTTGAGAAACGGAGATGCTGCTGATGGTCTCATTGTTTATGAGAATTTCAATGCCACACATGCTGAGACCGACTATCTGTTGTCATATCCTGATGAAAACAGCTTTGATCCTGAGCAGGAAGCTCAGTTTCTGGAAGAAAAAACCAGTAGTACCGATGAAATCGAGATAATCGCCATAATAGATGGGAGAGTAGCCGGAACTGCAGGTATCGAGGCTATAGGAAGAAAATATAAAGTTAAGCATAGGGCTGAAATGGGGATCAGTATTTTAAAAGAGTACTGGGAACTCGGCTTGGGAAAAGCCCTTACAAAAGCCTGTATTCAATGCGCAAAGGAAGCCGGCTATACTCAACTGGAATTGAATGTGGTATCTGAGAATGAAGCTGCAGTCTCTCTGTATAAAAGCTTTGGCTTTACAGAATTCGGCCGGAATCCCAGAGGATTCAATTCGAGGATAAGCGGGTATCAGGAATTAGTTTATATGCTGCTGGAGCTGTAGATAATTCCAGTTGGCAGAAAAAGGAAATCAGTAATGATCAGATTTGAGGAAATAACAAATAAAAACATTGTATGAAGAGCTTCCGGCACCAAGGAAAAAGAAGTGAGCTGCAGTAGATTCCGGTGAAAGGACAGACAGATGATATACGTTGTAAGGCATGGAGAAACTGAGTGGAATGCTATTAATAAGGTCTTAGGGCGGACTGATATCCCTCTTAATGATGAGGGTATAAAACAGGCGCATGAAATTGCCCGTTCTCTGAAAGACATAAAGATAGATATCTTCCTTTGCTCACCATTATGCAGAGCCAGGCAGACTGCAGATGCTATTTCAAATGAAATCGGTGTCAGGTATGAAATTGATGACAGGCTGATTGAGCATGACTTCGGTAAGTTTGAAGGTGTTGATAGGTCTGACAGGGAATATCAGGCAGCAAAGCGAGAATACTTTGTCAGATATCCCGGCGGCGAATCCTTTTTTGACCTTGCGGCCAGAGTATATCCGCTTATAGAAGAACTGGGCGATACAAACGCTCTTCTTGTGACTCATGGCGGTATCTGCAGAATAATCTGCAGTTATTTTGAAGACATGGGTAATGAAGAATTTGTACAGTTTGCTCAGGGAAACTGTGAAGTAAGAATGTATCCCTGATAACGGGAGAATACAGCGTTGACGAAACTGCCGGTACGGATTTGCTTATCTACTAAGCGTAGGTTGTTCCCTGTGGAATCACATATTACTCTAACACCATAAGGAGGTATTAGTCATGAATCAATATGTGACAGGAACAATGATCAAACGCCTTAGGGAAGGCAAACGTATGACTCAGCAGCAGCTGGCGGAGAAGATCGGAGTAAGCGATAAAGCGGTGTCCAAATGGGAAACCGGAAAGGGATATCCTGATATATCACTTGTTGAACCGCTTGCTGAGGCTCTGGGAGTATCGATAATAGAGCTGTTCTCAGGTGAAGATGTAGAAAATACTAACAAGTCATTCAATATGCAGCGAATGAAACTACATGTATGTCCCATCTGCGGAAACCTTATTCTGAGTACCGGGGAAACGGTAGTGAGCTGCTGCGGGATAGTATTGCCGGCACTGGAAGCCGAGCCTGAAGATGAGGCCCACCATATCAACTTTGAGAAAATCGAAGATGAATACTATGTGACGATTCAGCATGACATGAGCAAAACACATTATATTTCATTCATCATGGCTTTGAAGGATGATGGATGCGAGATCAAAAAACTTTACCCGGAAGGCAATGCAGAGGCGCGCTTTAAGATCGGCAGAACAAAAAGTATAATGTATTACTGCAACCAACACGGATTATTCAAAGTTAAACAGTGGAAGTGATACCTGACATTAAAATAAGAGAATCCGCGGCATGCGGACTGGACAAGGCAAAAATATACAACTTTAAGGAGGAATAGTAATCAATGAGGATCGCATGGTTCTGTATTCCGGCACATGGACATACCAATCCGACGCTCGGACTCGTTAAGACACTTACTGATGCCGGACATCAGGTCTGGTACTTTTCCTTTGAAGAGTTCAGAGAGAAAATCGAGAGAGCCGGAGCAACATTCATAGGATGCGACGGATACGATTTTGAAATGGAGGATAAGGGCAATGCGGACCGGGTCGGCAAGGATAAAGTCTATGCAACCGAACTTCTCGTTTCATCCACGCTTGCGCTTGATGAGATGACTTCCCGCGTTATTGGTGAAATCAATCCCGATATAGTTGTGTCAGACTCGGTCGCATTCTGGGGAAAGCTTGCAGCCATGAAACACGGTCTGCCATATGTTTCATCTACCACGACTTTTGCCTTTAATAAGTATTCGGCGAAGTATATGCAGGAGAGTGCCTGGGACATCGCAAAAATGCTGATGGCAATGCCTCGTATCAACAGGCAGCTGAAACGTCTGCGTGCAAAAGGGTATCCGGTGAAGAGCCTTCTGGACATCGTACAGAACGACAACGAAACTAATACAATCGTTTATACTTCCAGGTACTTTCAGCCGTGCTCGGATACATTCTCCGACAGATATCACTTTATCGGACCGTCAATACGGCCTGTCACCGAACCTGTTGAAAAGACTGCAGATAAGACCATATATATTTCGATGGGAACAGTAAACCAGAACAGACAGTTTTACCGCAACTGCATAAATGTGCTTGCGCCGACCGGATGGCAGGTGATCATATCAATGGGAACGAATACAGATCATTTCGATGATCTTCCGGAGAACATACAGGTGTATGAGTCAGTAGACCAGATGGCAGTACTGTCGATTGCTGACGCGTTCATCACGCACTGCGGTATGAATTCTGCTTCTGAGGGACTGTACTTCGGCGTGCCGCTCGTTCTTTTCCCGCAGACGCCTGAGCAGGATGCCGTGGCAAAGCGAACAGAAGAGCTTGGCGCAGGTGTCAGACTGAAATCGATTTCTGAGGAGGATGTTCTGGAAGCTCTTACTACGGTCATAAATGAACCGCAGTACAAGGCGGGTGCCGGGCAGGTATCCGAAAGCTTTAAAAACTGCGGGGGTGCAGCTGAAGCAAAGGAATTTCTTGAACTGATTGCGGGTCAATAGAACAGACAGGTGAGAAGATGATACGTCAAAGAATAGTGTTCCATGGAAGGGTACAGGGAGTCGGCTTCAGATATCAGGCAAGGTATGCAGCCGGAATGTATGGTGTGACCGGATGGGTCAGGAACAATTATGATTATACCGTTACTATGGAAGTCCAGGGAACACAGGAACAAATAGATCAGATGATAATCGCGCTGGACCGGAGCCGTTTCATACGCATAACACATATGGATGTTACCGACATTCCTGTTGTTGAAGAGGAGCGGTCTTTCAGGACTTTAGGGTATTAGGGAAAAAAATAAAACCCGTTGAATTGTTTTCACATTCAACGGGTTTTCTGGTTTTTGAAAAACCGGATTATTTATATCTTCTTTAATGACTCTCCTCATTTAATGCAAGGAAAGCCTTTA
>JBGUVT010000272.1:0-2176 GCA_045220485.1 Anaerovoracaceae bacterium
ACAACACAAAAATTACTACTGCCTGCAGCTGTATAAGCTGTTTTTTTAATGAAAGGAGAAATTGAGTATGACATTGGAAATAATCAAGAAGATCGCATTGATCAGCGGTTCAGAAACAGGATTTAGAAAGGAATTGAACTTTGTATCCTGGAATGGAAAAGAACCAAAGTATGACCTCAGAGGCTGGTCGCCTGCAGGGGATAGCACTCAAGGGACTGACCCTGACAGAAGATGAGGCAAAAGAACTTCAGAAGGCACTGAACGATATATTCACTGAACAGGACTGAACAGGCCGAATAGTATCGTTCTGGACGGACGCAAAGCGCAAATTGTTGTGAGGGTCAAAAAACGGACTCCATTCTAGTTATAATCTACGCATAACAAGAACAATTGTTCGCAAGGTGCTTTAAGGCTCCTTGTGGAGCATTCAATGGAGTAGCAGATGGAAAAGATCCCTCGTATCAAAGTAATGATCACCAGACCAGATGGGACTGTGAGCGAGTTGAGGAACGCTCAATTCATTCCAGCCTTCTATTTGATTCCTATGAGTATTCTTGAAAAATGCGGAGTCGTACTGAATTCTATTCCCCGCACTTTCGTCGAACTCATGTGTGACTGGGATGCGCTAAAAATCGTAGAGAGCGATCAGTTCCGTTTATGCATCGTTGATTGCTATGCATATATGGTGTGGCCGTTTCTGTATCCTGAAATCAAATATATGGAAATGTTCTCGGGCGATGATCCTATATGGAGGCTAGCTCACTGTGCGCCGATCTGGATCAATGAACTTGAGAAAAGCGAGATCCTTCCTACGTTCAGGCAGATGCATGAGCATAGGCATATGTACACTACGCCGCTCTATGCTTCAGAAGAGGATGTAGAAATCTATATGAATTTCATAGTTCCTAACGCTGTTAAACGGCATAATCTTGGCCCAATAATAGAGGTGGTAAAAGAAATGCGTTGCTTTGAAGACTATAACTATCAGAAAAGCAACCAGAAAAAGGACTTTTATCGTAAGTGGTATCACACGAGAACTCAGAAAGCAGAATTCTCTCTTGAAGGATTTAAAGAACGATACAGGAGGTATTATGACGATGCCGAATGGGATGTCCCAGACCCGATCAGTTCGTTCGAAGAAGAGATAGAAGAAAAGGTAGATGTAGATAGATTCCTGTCCACGATCGAAGATAAGGACAAGCAGATATTACAGATGAGAGCAGAAGGCTACACCAATCAGGAGATCGCGGACAGGCTTGGCTACAAGACGCACAGTGCCATAGTCAAGCGAATAAAGAAGCTTGGCAAGATGTATCAGGATTTCTCCGGTCTCAACTTCGGATTCGAATGAGTTATCACTAAGAAAGAATTGAATAAGTTATATCTCGACTCCCTTAGCCGGGAGTCTTTTTGTTATGGAAAAATATGGAGGGAATAAAATGTTTAAACCTTTAAAACTAGTAGATGCGCAAGAACTATTGCTCACACCTTTGGATGATCCGGGATTCATAGTTGAGGATCTGATCCCGGGAGGTGTAACTGTGATTGCTGGTGATGAGAAATCCGGCAAGAGTTGGATGATGCTTCTTCTGGCCACATGCATAGCTACAGGACAAGATTTTCTCGGACATCCTGTTAAGCAGGGGGCGGTCCTGTATCTGAGCCTTGAAGATACCTATGTCAGACTCCAGAGAAGGCTCTTCAATCTCACCAATGAGGTGGGCTATGGCAGGATCATGCTCAGCATACAGAGCGGGACACTTGATGACGGTCTCATGGAGCAGCTGGAACATGCTCTTGAGAAACACCCAGATATAAATGTCATCATCATTGATACACTTCAACTTATCCGCGGTAATGACAAGGAGGTCAGCTACGCCAACGATTACGCTGACGTTACGATACTCAAGGAATTTTGCAGAAAACATAAGCTGTCAATTTTAGTTGTACACCACACCAGAAAGCAAGGAGATGCGCACCGTATATTTAATAGGATCAATGGCAGCAAAGGATTGAACGGCGCCGTTGATACAATGTTGCTTCTTGACAGAGAGAATGAGCACAGCAACAGCGGGACACTGCATATAAAGGGCAGAGATATCCAGCCTCTGGAAGTCGTCATGGAATTCAATGGCTGTAAGTGGGAGCTGGTCAGCGTCAGGACTCAGGAAGAGAT
>JBGUVT010000273.1:0-40039 GCA_045220485.1 Anaerovoracaceae bacterium
ATACAGTTTACAGTCGGGTGTAAATGAATAAGGAGAATAACATGCTGACAAACGTTAAATTAGGCAAGAATATGAGAAGCGTCTCCATTGTCGGAATCGGTGCCACTCCGTTTTTTAACGGTGTAGCAAATCCGGTATATAAGGGTCTTACGCTCGGCGAGCTGTTTGGACACGCAGCCCTCGATGCGATGAAGGACGCGGGAGTAGAACCAAGGGATGTACAGTATTTCTTCCATGGCTCTGCAAATCCTCATGTTCTGAACAACTGTATAACGCCTAACCTTCAGGTTGCAGACTGGTTCGGAATGAGAGGCAAAGGATCCCTTTCACATTCAGAGGGATGCTGCACAGGATATATCGCACTTGAGGAAGCAGTATTTGCTGTTGCGAGCGGAGCTTATGATGTAGTTCTTACAGGAGGAAGTGATCAGGGCACAGGCATGCCTGACGGCAATACGCCTGACCATATGCGCATTCCGCTTTCTACAGAAGTTCTGTTCCCGGATCTTGATTCGATCTTTGACCGCGCATACGGGAGATATCTCGGCGGCGGTCCGGGAATGAATCATGATGACTGGATCAACTATTATGCTAAAGAGAATGATCTCAGCAAAGAGATCATAGATGATGTTCTGGCGCATCAGGCTTATCACTTCCGCCGCGCTGCAGCTCTCTGCCCGCGCGCTATACGCAGGACAACTTATGACGAGCTTGCTAAGGAAGCAGGATATGACGATGTCTGGGAATACATGAGATCGCCAAAAAACCCAAAAATGACTCAGTATCTCAGAACTTCAAGTGACTCATGCGTAGCAGACGGGGCAGCATGCTGCATCGTTGTACCTACGGAGATCGCTCATAAGTTTACGGACAAGCCGGTCGAAGTGCTCGCTATTGGCGCATCGGTCCTTGATGCTATCGTTCCTCACCTTGAAAAGAAGGCTACTGCTGAGGCTGCACGTCAGGTGTTTGAGCAGACAGGACTGACTGCTGATGATATGGATCTCTTCCTTACCAATGACTTTATCGGATCATCAGCATTCCTTTCGGCAGAAGAGGTAGGATATCTGCCAAAGGGAAAAGGCTGGAAGTATGTTCTTGACGGACGTATTGCATATGATGGGGACAAGCCTATCAACACCAACGGAGGAAGGACCTCATATGGACATGCATTTGGCGCGTCCGGAATGGCAGACGTATTTGAGGCTGTCACACAGATGCGCGGAGAAGCAGGAGAGCGTCAGGTCAAGAAACTCCCTAAGTATACATTCCTCAGAGGATTCGGCGGCGCACAGAATGTCCGCGCGATCATCCTGAAAGCAGGTTTTTAGTCTGAGAGTGATCACGAGAGGGTGAATAATGAGTATAAAAGATCTTAAAACAGAAGATTTCTGGAATCCTGAACATATCGTTGAGAAATTCTGGAACGGGCTTAGAGACGAGCATGTGATCTATGCCAGAAAGTGCAAAGAGTGCGGGGCTATCGAGTTTCCTCCTCATCTTGCCTGCAACACATGCGGTTATCATGAGACAGAGTGGACGACACTCTCAGGAAAGGCAGAGCTCAAGAGCTTCGTATTCACCGGAGTATTAAATGCCAGACTGGAGCTTGAAGACAGAGGACTAAAGTATGTATGCGGAGAGGTTCAGTTTGAAGAGGGACCGTCAATCAATGCGGTCATTTTGGGTATTAATAAGAGAAAAGGACGTGAGATCGAGGATAAGCTTCCGTTACCGGTACGCCCGGTATTCTATGACATGGGAAGATACACGACACTGTTCTTCGAACTTGATGAATAGTGACCGGTATCAAATAGGAGGAGATAATATATGAGTATTCTTGATCAAATCTATGCAAAGGCTAAGAAAAATCCACAAAGAGTCGCGTTTCCTGAGGCAACTAACGAGAAGATGATGCAGGCTGCTTACGAGACAGGCAGAGATGGCTATATCAAGCCTATTCTTGTAGGAGATGAGGCTGAGCTCAGAAGCCTTGCTGAAGAAAGAGGCTATGACGCTTCTGTGTTCACATTTGTGGATATCAATGAAGAAAGTCTTAAGAATGAGATCATCGCAGAGTATGTTGCTTTGCCTGATACTTTATTCAAGGAAAAGGCTTTGGCAAGACGTATGAAAGATCCGCTTTATTATGCAATGACTATGCAGAAGGTCGGCAGAGCAGATGTTACTTTTGCAGGCATTGACAATACCACCGGAGACGTTCTTCTTGCGGGGCAGATGATCGTAGGCGTCAAGCCTGGACTCAGCACTGTCTCAAGCATCGGCTTATGCGATATTCCGGGTTATGAAGGAAGTGAAGGTTCACTTCTCGCTATCGGAGACAGTGCTGTATGCACCAATCCTAACCCTGAGCAGCTGGCAAGTATCGCTATCGCTGCATGCGATACAGTCAAAGAACTTCTTGACTGGGAGCCTAGATGCGCGATGGTTTGCTATTCGACACTCGGAAGCGGATCCGGCGAACTTATAGACAAGGTCACAGAGGCGCTGAAGATCGCACATGAACTGCGCCCGGATCTGGCTATCGACGGTGAATTCCAGCTTGATGCAGCCATAGTGCCTGCAGTAGCTGAAAAGAAGGTCAGGAGAGAGAGTAAGGTAGCAGGTAAGGCTAATGTAGTTATATGGCCTGATCTTAATGTAGGTAACGTAGCAGTAAAGCTCATACAGCAGTTTGGTCATGCAGACGCATACGGACCAATGCTTCAGGGCTTCAACAGTATAGTTTGCGATTGCTCAAGAGGAGCTCCTGTATCCGAGATAAAGGGCAATGTTGTCATATCCGCAGTCAGAGCTGCAGGTAATAAATAATAGTCATTTTTCAAGCTCTGCAAACCTGTCAGGGGTCTGCAGGGTTTGTTTTATCAAATGATAACTGTCATTTGAGTAAAAACTAATGTTGAAAGGAGATATGTATGGCAGGCAGACAGATTTTTAATCCTGACGGATTCAGAAATGTCGAAGAAAATGGCAAGCCAGTTGGATTCCAGTTTGAATTCAAGGCTCAGTATTACCGCGGATTCACACTTTCTATCGTCAGGGACATCAAAGTCAATGTTGATGGAATTGATAATCCGAGAGAAAGTGTTCGTTTCTCAGTTAACGGAGAAACATTCACGCTTGAAGAGATGAGGACGACCATCGACTCAGATTACAGATGGGAGTTCGGTGACTACGCGACCGTAACCGTTTTGACGGAAGGCGGACTGGCTAAGGGAGAGCACCATATCACAGCGGTGCAGATCATAGCTCCGTCCTATATGCCTTTCGTTACAGAAGCAGTATGCGAAGCAGATTTTGAGATATAAGGAGATCAGATTATGAGCGAAATTAAAAGAAGTGTATCCTTATACAGCTATCAGGATGAATACTATAACAAGCAGCTTGATCTAGAGGGTTGCCTTAAGGCGACTGCAGCTACAGGTGCTACCGGTGTTGAGCTTCTTGCTGAGCAGATGATCCGCAAGTTCCCGGATACCATTGAGGACGAAGGATTCAGAGAACATTGGTTTGAAATGCTGGACAAGTACGGACTCGAGCCGTCATGCTATGACGGATTCCTTGAGAACAAGATTTTTGACAACCGTACACTCAAGCTGAGTGAGCAGATCAAGATGATGCAGAGAGATCTCAGACTGGCTTCAATGCTGGGATTCAAGAATCTCCGTACTCTTGTATCAACTCCAATGGATGTAATTGAAGGCAGCCTTGAATATGCTGAAAAGGTAGGCGTCAGGATCGGACTTGAAGTCCACGCTCCATTCTCACTTAACTCCGACTGGGCAGACGGTTACATGGAAATGATCACCAGAACGGGAACTAAGTACTTCGGATTTATTCCTGATATGGGCATCTTCTGCAAGAACATCCCTGACGTAGTACGTGAAAGAGCAAGAAAGCTCGGCGCAAGCGAAGAGTGCATCAAGATCGTAGACGACTGCTACGCTGAAAGGATCGCGAAAGGATTCACCAAGATCAAGTATTCTCTGGATCTTGGCAAGGCCAACATGGAATACCGTATGGCAAACGGAATGCAGAAAATGATGGATGCCGTGAATAAGGCAGGCGCAGGCCCTGGAGACCTGATGTATGCTAACTATTCGTTCACATACTCATGGTCTGATCCTCAGGACATCATCGACAACATTGATTATATTTATCACACACATGCTAAGTTCTACAACGTATCTGAGGATTATGTAGAGACAGCAGTAGCAATTCCTGAAGTAATCGCTGCTTACAAGAAGGCTGGATATACCGGATTCCTCAGCTCTGAGTATGAGGGCGGTGAGCATCTGAGACCATTCGGACCTGTAGACAGCGTTGAGCAGGTACGCCGTCATCAGGAAGCTATGCGCAGAGCAATAGAAGGATAAGAAAGGAATAGGCTATGGCAAAGATTAAACTTGCTATCGTAGGATTTGGATTCATGGGTCACTGCGATGCAGATATGATGAATAATTTCGATGACATTGAGCTTGTAGCTGTTGCGGATACTAATCCGGACCAGCTCAAAGATGCTCCGGACGGAGTCGAAACATATCCGAACATTGACGAGATGCTTGAGAAGGCAGACTTTAATGTCCTCATGGTATCTACACCTAACCCTAGCCATCCGGAAATGGTTATCAAGGGAGCAAAGGCAGGCAAAAACATTATCTGCGAGAAGCCGGCTGCAATGAGTATTGAGGCGTTTGACGAGATGGTAGCCGCCTGCAGGGAAGCCGGAGTTCTGTTTACTGTTCACCAGCAGAGAAGATGGGATAAAGATTACCGTATCATGAAAGAAGTCTTCGATCAGAAACTCGTTGGCGACATGTACGTTATCAAATCTCAGCTTTACGGATTCAACGGCAATATGCATGACTGGCATATCTATCCTGAGATGGGCGGCGGCATGCTGTATGACTGGGGCGTTCATCTGATCGACCAGATCCTGTATATGGTTCCGGGCAAGATCACATCAGTATATGCTGATCTGCGCAATGTTATCAATGAAAAGGTAGATGACTATTTCAATATTCTCATCAAATTCGACTGTGGAATTACAGCTGAGATCGAGCTGGGCACATACTATCTGACACCTAAGAGAGCATGGTTTATCGGCGGCAATACCGGTTCTGCCATGATCGATGGATTTGGCGGCGAGGGCAAGATCGTCCGCACATCCAAGCTGCTCGAGAATGTACCTAACAAGATCACAATGACTGCAGCCGGTCCTACCAGGAGTTTTGGACCACCGGCACCAGGGCTTCTCACAGAGGAGCCTCTGCCTGAGGTAGACGTAAGTCACAAGAATTACTGGGAGCATTTCATGAAGGCTTTCAACGGAGAAGAAGAGATCATCGTCAAGCCTGAGGAGGTAAGACGTGTCCTGTGCCTGATGGATGCTGTAAGAGAATCGGCTAAGACAGGTAAAGCTATCGCTTTTGAGGAATAAGGCAATTGCCGGAAAGAGGTAATATGGCAAATTATGAAACACAGATATGCGTTATAGCAGCAGGCCCTGCAGGTCTCGCTGCAGCTGTTCAGGCAGCTGAAGATGGCGCAGAAGTACTCGTACTTGAAAAGGGTTCTTCCGTTGGAGGAGCTGCAAATATGGGCATGGGTCCTCTCGGTATCGGAACAAGATATCAGAGACAGGCAATGGATACTGTTACAGTCGAAGAGGCCTTCAACATGTTCATGGAGTACACACACTACAATGTAGACGCCAGAGTCGTTAAGCGCTACTTCGAGCAGTCGGGGGAGACTATTGAATGGCTCGAGGACATGGGCGTTGAATTCGAAGGCGCATACCGTTATTTCCCGAAGTCCAAGAGGACATGGCATATCGTCAAGACAGATTCGGGTATCGGTCCGAGAGCAGCTTCGTTCATGAACAAAGCTCTGTATGAGAGAGCCCAGGAGCTGGGAGTAGAATTCCTCCTCGAAACACCTGCACAAAAAATCATAATGGAAGACGGAAAAGTTGCAGGCGTACTTGCAACTGACAAGGACGGCAATGAGATCAAAATCGACTGCAAGGCAGCTATCATCGCTACAGGCGGTGCCGGAGCGAATGCAAAGATGATCCTTGAAGAGACCGGTTATAAATGGGGCGAGGATATGTTCAACTTCGCTATTCCGGGCATCATGGGAGACGGACTCCGCATGGCCTGGGAAGCAGGCGCTGACAAAGTGCCGGTAAGGGTAGAACAGGCTGCAGGAATGATAGGACTTGACGACCTTCCTAACAGTGTAAGAAACATCATGGGTCAGCCAAACCTTCTCGTCAACTACAACGGTAAGCGCGTTATGAACGAGGATCATATGCAGAACGCTACATTCCTTTCAAATGTCTGCTCGCATCAGAAGAAGAGAATCTGCTTCAGCATTGTCGACTCTTCCATCGTCAGGTATTACATCAAGAACGGTGTTGATAACATCAACATGGTAACTCCGGATCCTGATGTTTCCGACTTTATGGATGGAGCAGAGAAGGCGAAAGAAGCCGGCTGCGAAGGACTCTTCATTGCCGATTCCATCGAAGAACTCGCACAGATGACGGGCATCAATGAAGAGAATCTTGTGGATACAGTAGATGAATACAACGACTACTGTGATTCGCTCGACGAGGAATTCTTCAAGCCAAAAGCTTTCATGAGACCGATCGTAAAACCACCGTTCTATGCAGCCAAGATCGGCCCTGGCGGATATGGTACAGTAGGCGGCATCCGCATTGATGAAAACTGCCAGGCCTGCGATAAGGACTTCGAGCCTATCCCTGGTCTGTATGCTGCAGGAGCTGACGCCTGCAACCTGTATGATGACAGTTACATGTTCCTACTGCCTGGAAACTCCATGGGCTGGGCAGTAAACAGCGGACGTATCGCAGGTATGGAAGCAGCAGCGGCATTGGACGAAGATGACGACTGATTGATTGTTAATTTAATGGAAATGACCGGGCAGAGCTGTAAAAATCCCTGCCCGGTATAGATCAAGGAGAAGCAATGGAGAAAAGAATCCTTACATGCGTATTGCTTTCCGCCTTTGCATACGGACTCCAGATCACAGGCATTATGCCCGTGATGGGGCCGCTTACGGAGCAGTACAGCAATTATTCTGCAGATGCTATCAGGTTTCTCCAGACAGTTCCATATTTTCTTACAATAATCGGTGCACTGGTAGTCGGAAGACTGTCCAATCGCTATGGAGAAAAAAACATTCTGACAATTGGTCTGCTTTCAATAGGGATCATGGGCGTATTGCCTTTTTTCACCACTTCGTATGCTGTCGTTTTTCTTTCAAGAATGCTTAGTGGCTTCGGATTCGGCATTGCCAGTCCTGTTCTCACAGCTGTTATCGCCAGGTTCATAGAACCTGCAAGAAGAGCGACTTATACGGGAATGGTAGTTGTCGGTATGGGCCTTGGAACAATGATAGAGAATCTGGCAGGCGGTATTCTTGCAGGAATAAGCATCAGGTCATTCTTCCTGATATACCTTGTAGCTGTTGTTGCCGCAATAGGCGACTGGATCATACTCCCGAAAACAGAGCCGGTCGGTTCAGTGATTCAGGAAAAGAGATCAGGAAGAGAGAACTGGAACTATGGACTGATGATATGGATGCTTTGTATGGCTTCTTTCATGCATACACTGTTCATCAATGCCTATAACACAAATATCAGTCTATACATACTTGAGAATATTACTGACAGCACTTCAGTCACCGGAATGGTCACTGCACTCAACGCGGCATTCGCTCTGATGACAGGACTGTTATTCGGAAAGATCCTGAATAAAGTGGGTAAGCTCACTTTGCCGGTTTCGATCCTGATAGCGTCACTTGGTTATCTGGTGATAATGTTCGTTCCGGGACTTGCCGGAGCTTATATCGGCAGCGCTCTGTGCGGAGTCTCTTTGAGCAGCTTCATGGCATGCTGCTCTTTCCTGATATCGATTACAGTAAGTCAGGAAAAGGTGGCCGGTGCCAGCGGGTTATTCTCAATATTCGGCAGTGCTGGTGGGTTCATAGCACCTTTTGTTCTCAGCTTTCTGGCGGGGATGCTGGGCGGCAACACTGCTCAGAATCAATTCCTTGCAGCCATGGGTGGAATGCTGATACTGGCGATAATCATGCTCTTTGTCGTAAGAAGAGGACAGGATTCCCAGATGCAGGAACAATAGTCACAAACAAAATAAATCAGATATTGGAGGGAGAATTGATATGGCAGTCATTACGATTGACGGTAAACGTCTGGAAGTGCAGGAAGGTAAGAATGTACTGGAATGCGCTCTGGATAACGGGATATATATCCCGCACCTGTGCCATCACAAAGATCTGAATCCTCTGGGCTCATGCCGTATGTGTGTAGTGGAGGTCGATGGTATTGAAGGGCTGACCACATCTTGCACATTGAAGGCGAAGGACGGTATGGTGATCCGCACAAAAACACCTGAAGCAGAGCGCATGAGAATGCTTGCTTTGGAGCTGCTTCTGGCAGGACATCCTGAGGATTGCTCAACCTGTCCTAAGTATGGTAACTGCGAGCTGCAGATGCTGATTCAGTACATCGGACCTAAGACCGGAAGAATGAAGATGAGGGTCAAAGGATTCCGCCAGAATGAAGAAAACCCGCTTATAGCACACGACATGAACCGCTGTGTGCTGTGCGGAAGGTGTGTTCGTGCCTGCGGGGAACTACGCGGAGTGCATGTACTCGATTACCGCAAGAACGATACGGAGACATATGTCGGAACTTTACATAATAAACTGCTGACAGACGTAGACTGCAGATTCTGTCAGGCTTGCGCGGAGGTCTGCCCTACAGGTGCGATCCGTGACAAGCTGGCAAGCCTTGAAGTCAAAAAAGAAGAATACACTGTCCCTTGCCGTGCGGAGTGTCCGGCACATACAGACATACCGCGTTATATCCGTTTCCTCAAGACGGGAGATTATGATGCTGCAGCAGCAGTCATCAGAGAAAAAATACCGTTCCCGGGAATCCTCGGATACATATGCATGCATACATGCGAGTTGAAGTGCAAGCGCAAATATATCAATGAAGCAACTTCGATCCGCGAGATAAAGCGTTATGCTGCTGAGAATGACACCGGTAAATACTGGAAAGGCAAAGGCAAGCAGCTTCCTTTCACGGGTAAGAGCGTCTGCGTAGTAGGTGCAGGTCCGGCAGGCCTGACTGCAGCTTACTATCTGCGTAAACAGGGGCATACTGTTTTCGTCAAAGAAGCAATGCCTGAGGCAGGAGGAATGATGAGATACGGCATCCCTGAGTACCGCCTGCCTAGAGATCTGATCGATGCCGAGATCAAGGTGATCGAAGATCAGGGCGTTGTGATCGAAAGAGGTGTCAGAGCAGGTAAGCCTACCGATCTTCTTAAAGAATACGATGCGGTACTGATGGCGATCGGGAGAATGGAAGGTTCAAGACTTCCGATCGAAGGAAATGATCTGCCGGGAGTAATTCTGTGCTCAGATTTCCTGAGGAATGCTTCTATGGGAAAAGATACCGGTATAGGTAAAAAAGTTCTCGTTCTCGGCGGCGGCAATGTTGCTTTTGACTGTGCCAGAACAGCGGTCCGTGTCGGAGCAGAGGAGGTACACCTTGTCTGCCGTAAAGCAAGAGACGCAATGAGAGCAGATGAAGAAGAAGTCACTCTGGCAGAGGAGGAAGGAGTCATTCTCCATACAGGAAGGACCTTCGAAAAGGTCGTAGGAGAGGATCACGTAACGGGTGCTGTATTCATGAACATTACTTCATATACATATGATGAGAATGGAAGAGCCAGCATTGTAAAGGATCCGAATTCTGCGCACGTGATCGAGGGCGATACGGTCATCTTTGCAGTAGGAATGAAGCCGGATCTGGGAGATGATTTTGATCTTGAAATCGGAAGAGCAAAAAGCATAGCCGTAAAGGATATGGAGAAGGATCTCGCGACCTCTGCTGAAGGGATATTCGCTGCGGGCGATTGCGTATATGGAACAAAATCCGTGATCAAAGCGATCGCTTCAGGACGTGAAGCCGCGGCAGAGATCGACCGCTATCTCGGCGGAGACGGAGACATCAGCGAAGTGCTTGCGCCTGTTCAGGAACATGATCCGTGCATAGGCCGGTATGAAGGCTTTGCATCTGTTTCGAGGAGAAAGAACGAAATGGAGCCTGTAGAGAACAGGAAAGACAACTTCTGCCTCGTAGATCATGGTATCTGCAGCTCAGAGATCGGTATTGAAGCCGGAAGATGTCTGCAGTGTGATCTCCGACTGGACCTGTCAAAGCCTAGAGTCTGGGGCGATTTTACGGATACCGGAAAGGAGGCTTAAGTGATGTATAACTGGAACAATGAAAAGAACCTTACATCAGACGATGTCCACAAGGCTATTGCAGACACCGGGCTTCGTGAATACAGCCTCGGCAGGGAACTGCTTTCTGATCGTATTGCGGCTGCTGTAAGCGCCGGCAAGGAGGAAGGCTATACTCCGGGAGTCGTGTGCGCTCTTTATAACTCAGACACAAAAGCCGTGCTGCTTCCGCTCCTTAAGGATGATACGGAGAAGATACTGAAGGGTATCTCATATGCCGCGATCGCTGTGGAGGCAGATCAGGCATTCCTGAACATCCCTGATTCCGCAGATGATCTGGCTGATCAGATAGCAGAGCTGTGTGAGAAATACAATGTGACTCTCGAGAAAGGTATCGTGGATGTACGTGCCAGACAGGGGTGTCTTATGATGCATATCGCGACAGCTGCTGATCTGGCAGATTGTATGGAAGGCGAGTATAAGCCGGGCATCTACGTTGCCGCAGAAGGCGCGGCTCCGGTAAAGGCCGACGCGGGAATGAAAGTCAGTGAACTGGTGGACGCAGGCAGCGCTAAAGCTGTTATCGCAGGAAAGCGTATCCTGACTCCTGCCGAAGCTGAACTCACATTGGAGGAGGCTGCCCCTGAGGACGGCTATCTCCATGCTGTAGGAGCATCTGAATGCATCATTCAGGCGGTATCCGGACAGCTCACAGCGTCAGGTAAACAGAGCTGCGGCAAATGCGTATTCTGCAGAGAAGGGCTTATCCAGCTGCAGTTTATGCTTAAGGAAATGACTTCAGGAAGAGGAAAACAGGAGCATCTGGATCTCATCAAAGAGATCGGCGAGGGTATGTGCACCTCTACACCTTGTACGATGGGACAACAGTCAGCGCTGATCGCTCTTACATCACTTGAAAAATTTGAGCCGGTCTATAAGGAGCACATAAAGAAGAAGTGCAGCATCTGCTTCAGCAAGGAAGCGATATACATCGATCCTAAGCTTTGTCAGGGCTGTACTGAATGTGCAGATGTATGTCCTAAGGACTGCATAGAAGGAAAAGCGAAATTCATTCATATGATCGATGACTTCGATTGCGATCTGTGCGGAAAATGCATCGAGGCATGTGAATATGACGCTATCATCAGGACGACCGGCAAAGTGCCTAAACTTCCGAACAGGCTTACCAAGGTAGGTAAGTTTAAGAGATAGGAAAAACTACAGGCACATATTTAAGTTATTTTCAGAAAAGCATAGTCTTTTCTGATAAGTAAATAATCGGTAGTAGCTAACAGGTATTTCAATTTATCAATGGGAAACAAAGGAGGAAATTGAGAGGAAATGAGTAATGAAGTAAAACTTAATGAGTTTGGCATGGAGCCGCTGAAGCCGGTTAACTATTTTGTTTACGGACTCGGTAACTTCGCGTCACAGCTTTCGTGGATGATGGTTAGTACATATCTTTCTATCTTCTACACCGACGTATTCGGACTTGGTACAGGAGCTGTAGCTCTGCTGCTGCTCATCGCAAAGGTATGGGATGCTGCAAATGACCCTATGATGGGTACTATCATGGAGCGCACACACACAAAGTGGGGAAGATTCAGACCTTACATAGTGATCGGCTCCATACTGCTCTTCATCTTTACGATTTTGACATTCTCTGTACCGGGATTCAAAGGAGGAGCTGCACTGGCTTACGCTTACGTCACTTATATTGGTCTCGGTATGTCTTACACAATGACTAACGTACCATACCTTGCACTGCCTGTAGTAATGACACGTGACCCTAAGGAAGTCAACAGACTGAATGCAGCTCAGATGATGGGTATGACGATCGGACAGATCGTACTTAACCTTTCTGTTCTTCCGCTCGTTACTTGGATCGGCAAGGGCGACCAGGCTCAGGGATATCATGGAGCAGCTATCATCCTCGCAGGAGTTGCGCTCCCGATCTTCTGGGCTGTAGCTTACTTCTCGAAGGAAAGAATTACTGTTGAAAAGAAAGATCAGGGCAAGGTAATCGATGGTCTCAAACTGATCGCAAAGAACAAGAACCTCGTTTGCGCGCTTGCTTATAGTGCGATCAACATGTTCGGTATCCTCGGACGTATCTCCGTAGCTGTATACTTCTACATGCACTGCGTCGGAAACTTCGCACTTATCACAGTCTTCATGATGATGCAGATGATCGTAGGAACCATCATCATGCCGCTTGCTCCGAGATGCTGCAACAAGTACGGTAAGAGAAAAACTGCTATTGCATCAATGCTTATCCAGGGATTCGCTCTGATCGGTATCTATTTCGGAACCAAAGCCGGACTTATGCAGAATATCCCGTTCCAGCTCGGAATGATGATATTCTATGGACTCGGATACATTGCAGGTCCTTCCGGAGCAGGTATGGTTATTGATGCTATCGATGACTTCGATGACAAGTACGGATATCGTAATGATGGTATGGCATTCTCCTTCAGCGGACTTGCCACCAAGCTGGGAACAGCTCTCGCTAACTCCCTGTTCCTTGTCATCATGGGTAAGTATGGATATGACGCAATGTTCGGACTTCTTGAACAGCTCGAGGGAGCTGATGCTGCGACTGCTGCTTCGATCCAGGAGCAGATTGCACACATCCAGTCCGGTATCAACCTCTGCGCAAACCTGCTGCCTGGTATCGTATTCCTTTGCGGCCTCATACCGCTGTTCATGTACAAGCTTGACGAACCTGGATACATGGACGGAGTAAGATCAAGACTCTCGGCAAGAGATGCTGCAAAGAAAGCAGCAGAAGCTTCGGCACAAGCAGAAGCTTAATGGAATCGTCCGGGAGAGACTTATGACTTTCCCGGAATCAGGAAACACTGTTCAATGACAACTCATTGAGCAGTGTTTCCTTCCATTATAGAAACAAAGGGTGTAATTTGCAATGAATTGTTAACTATAAAGGAAAACCCAAAATGAATGCATATGGATTAATGGCTGTTATAGGTGGGAGCATATGGGTCGTCATGACTGTAGTATATGCCATGAAATACAAGGAAGGGATCCGCGCAAGAAAATGGTTCGGCGTTATCGCCTATCTGGGTCTGGCAATGCTTATCGGAGGACTTCTTGAATACTACAAGGAGTTGGTGGAAAAAGTATCACCTTTCTGGGTCTTCGGCGGTCTTGTTATTTTTATCTATCTGACATCTAAAGTCTACGTATTTAATAATGTTGAGAAATGATGCTTCAGGTATACAGTCTGCGCAGAGGGAGATAATGTGCCCGCTGACTGTGGCCACCTGGCAGCATGAAACTTCCGGGTCTGAACATGCGATGAGTACCGGTTCATTGCAGACAAGTTTTTTATCTGCTTTGAAATCAAAACAGAATGCCCTGAGATCAGTATCGACACCTGCTGCTGTTCTTTTCACATAGGCTTCTTTGAGAGTCCAGAACCGCCAGAAGCACTCCTGTCTAAGCGATTCGTCGCTTTCGCATGACAGCAGAATTTCTTTTTCTGTGTCTGAAAGAGCTCTTTTGATCAGTACTTCAGGAAAGTAACCTGATGGTTCTGCATCTATTCCGAGAGGTCTGGTATCGAACGCACAGGCGACAAGTCCGGGACAGTGGGTTATGTTGAAACATATTTCAGCATGATCTATGAGAAAAGGCTTACCGTTGTCATCATATCCTATCACTGCCTCCTCATCTTCAGCGCGGTAAGGCAGCAGAAACAGCTCTTCAAGACCTTTGAAAAGAAGTGCACGTCCGAGGGCGTGCTCCTGCCTGCTGACATCTGAGACAGAATCGGATATGGGATCATATTCAGTATAGTAAATTACCGGCATTGTGAAGCGTCCTCCGGAAGATATATTGATTTCTCCACAAGTATATCACGCCGGAGCATGACCGTTTGAATATATTATCAGTAAAAAAATGTATCTGTATAAAGATAACGCTAGGATCTATTATGAAGTTTCGGGAAAAGGGGAAGCCCTTTTACTGATCCACGGTGTGATCACTGATTCCGCCTTGTTTGAGCAGACAGCACGCATTTTGTCTGCAGATCTTCAGGTCATCACGTATGATCGAAGAGGTAATTCAAGAAGCAGAAAGGATACAGGAGATCCGGATCATGAGGCATTCAGCCTTGACGAACAGGCGGAGGATATCCGCTCGCTTCTGGATGAGCTCGGTATCGGAAAAGTCATTATCGCCGGAGTCAGCGGAGGTGCGGTCATAGGAGAGTTTTTCCTTGAGAAATATCCCGAAAGAGTGGAACACCTTATTATGTATGAGCCTGCAATGCTCGGACACATGATGAAAGAGGACCCGGAGTTCAGGGAATGGTCAGAGAAGACGAAGGCTCTTCTTGATGCGGGCAAAGTCAATTCCGCGCTGCTGAGATTCTCACAGCACCTGGGACCGCATGATGAACTCAGTCCTGCCAAATCACAGGAGGTATCTGAGAGAGAATTAGGTAATATCGTATACGCTTTTAATTCGGAGATACCCGCTTTCCACTCATATATTCCAAATCAGGAGATCATAACAGCAAATGCTGACAGAATTACTTTAGCTGCAGGAGATAAGAGCGGTGATACTGCATATGTTCGCGAGGCCCGGCGCCTTGCCGGACTGACCGGCAGCAGAGTCATATTTTTCCCGGGAGGGCACAATCTTCCATACGACCGTCCCGCTGAGTTCGCGGTGTGCGTTATGGGAACTATCAAGCTAAGAAAGCATTTATTTTGAGTAATCAGACACACTGAAAACAGGTGTGCTGTTACTGATTATCACATATTTATATAATCAAATTACAAAGTTAAGTGTTAATAACATGAATAAGGAGGTCCACATTTATGAGCACATATAAGGTCTTTACGGTAAATCCCGGATCAACATCGACCAAAATCGCTCTGTTCCAGGGAGAGGAAATACTCTTCTCTGCTAACGTAAGCCATGATGCCGGAGTACTTGAGCAGTATAAGACACTGGAAGAGCAACTTGAATACAGGAAGAGCACTATCGAAGCGCTGCTCGATGAGAACAATGTGGATCTGGAAGGAATAGATGCCTGCGTTGGAAGAGGAGGCGGCCTGCTTGCGATGGAAGGCGGAGTTTATGAGATAGACGATATAGTTATGGATCATTCCATTCATGCCGCTAATGGTGTTATCCATCCTGCATGTCTCGGGCCGAGCATTGCCAAAGAATTTGCAGATGCTTACGGCGCCAGATCATTTGTAGTCAATCCGCCGGATGTAGATGAGTATCAGGATCTCGCGAGATTAACGGGAATAAAGGGCGTATACAGAACATCTCACCTGCATGCGCTCAATCTCAAGGAGACTGCTATCCGCCACGCTCACAGCAATGGCAAGAGATACCGTGACTGCAACTTCATCGTGTGCCATATCGGCGGAGGCATTTCGATCTCTGCACACAGATGCGGAAAGATGGTCGACGGTTATGATATCGTCGGAGGCGACGGACCGATGGCGCCTACACGCTGCGGAAGTATTGCAGTCGCAGATCTTCTGAAGTATGTGGAAGGCAAGGACCTGAAGGAAGTCAAAAAGCTTTGCACAAGAAGCGGCGGATTCGTGAATCATCTCGGCATATCTGACGCGATCGAGTTGACAAAGCGTGCCGCAGAAGGCGATGAGTACGCTAAGCTCGTCTGGAATACAATGATCTATCAGATCGAAAAATGCATAGGTTCCATGGCAGCTGTTCTCCACGGTAAAGTCGACGCGATACTCCTCGGTGGAGGTATGGTCTATAGTAAGGATCTCGTATCGCAGATCGAAGAAGCCTGTGGGTTCATCGCTCCGGTATGCGCTTATCCTGGCGAATTTGAGATGGAGGCTATGGCTGCAGGAGCAACCAGAGCACTAGACGGAACAGAAGCAATCAAGAAATACTCAGGCGTGCAGCAATTTACGGGTTTTGACTTCGTAAAATAAGGTCATCAAGACATTGAGTATGATGGGGAGGATCAGGCAATGTATAACTTTTTTATCAAAACAAATCTCATGTTCGGACGTGGGGCAGCAGACGCCCTTCCGGAATTGATCGATGGCTACGGACTCAAGAAGGTCATGATAGTCTATGACGCCGGAGTAAAGGCAGCAGGGATCGCCGAGAAAGTAGTCGCTCAGGTCGCAAAGAGCGGGGCTTCATATATCATCTTTGACGGCGTTATCCCGAATCCTACAAATGAGGTCGTTGAAGATGCTGCCAAAATGGCAAAAGCTGAAAAAGTTGAAGGATTCGTTGCGGTAGGCGGCGGCAGCAGCATCGACCTGACCAAGGCGGTCAACGTACTTATGACGAACCCGGGCAGTATCGGTGAATATGGCGGAATGAACATGGTAAAGAACCCGTGTCTGCCACTGATCGCGATCCCGACGACTGCGGGAACATCCAGCGAGATCACTAACGTAAGCGCACTGATCGATACACAGAAAGTTATCAAATACGTAGTTATAGATAACAAGATCGTTGCTTCCGATGTCATCTGTGACCCTGAATTTACAAGGACTGCACCTCCGGGTGTGACAGCCGCTACAGGTATGGACGCTATTACACATGCTGTGGAAAGCTACATATCCAATATGGCGACACCGCTTACAGAGTATAACGCTCTTAAGGGACTCAGTATTCTTCACAAGAATCTGCCTGCAGCAGTAAGAGACGGGAATGATATGGAAGCGAGAGAGCAGATGATGCTTGGCTGCATCATCACCGGATTCAGTTTTTCAAACGCGAACCTCGGACTCGTACACGGTATTGCGCACACACTGAGCGCTCACTTCGGTCTTGCTCACGGTATGGCTAATGCGACTGTACTGCCATATGTTATGGCATATAATGCTGACAGCTGCCCTGAGAAGATGGTCGATCTTGCCAAGGCTATCGGTCTTGAGCCTACAGGCGATATAGAGAAAGACAAATTACTGCTTTCAGAGGAACTGCTTAGACTTACCAGAGAACTTAAGATCAAGACTCTGTCAGAGCAGGGCATCAGCAAGGATGATTTCGATATGCTTGCTGAAGATGTGCTTAAAGAGCCTGTTCTCGGATTCAATCCTAAGCAGGGAGTTACAAAGGAAGATGTACTCGCTATTCTTGAGAAGGCATTTTAGGAAATCATTGAAGGGACGAATTTGAATGAGTAAATCAGAAAAGATCAAAGTATATCTGGCGATCGTCAGCATTTCATTCATCCAGGGACTCCAGTACTGCGTTTCACCGGTGCTGGGAGAGATCAGCGCGCATTATCCTGATGTTGATGTCAGCATGGTTCAGATGCTGATAACCGCGCCTGCACTCCTGTCGATGGTTGTCGCGCTCATTTCGGGTTGGCTGGTCGTAAAGATCAGCAAAAAGCGTCTGCTGATCTTCGCTGCTTTGGTTGCGGGACTGCTTGGTTTCCTGCCATTCCTGTCTGACAGCTTCTGGCTGCTTTTCCTGTGCAGAACAGTATTCGGAATCTCTCTCGGGCTTGCCACCGCGCTTAATACTGCGGTAGTCGCTGAGTTCTTCGAGGGACCTGCCCGTGTTACTGCAATGGGGATCCAGGCTGCCAGCGTAGGAGCCGGCATGGTGATCATTACTACAGGAGGAGGTCTGCTCGGAGCAGGTGGTTTCAGGGGAGCGTATTTCATTAATATAATCGGATTCATAAGTATGGCTGTCCTGGCGCTTTGCCTGCCGGAGACAGGAAAGGTCAAACTTGAAGGAAAGGAGAAGATCTCTCTCAACAAGCACGTGTTTCTTACCTCGGGGTTCGGCTTCCTGGAATTCCTGTTCCTTATCACTTTCACAACGAATATTGCTATGCATCTGAGCGGCGCACTCGAGGGAAGCAGCTCTGTTGCGGGTACGCTTACAGGGATATTTTCGGGCACACAGATTCTGATAGGGCTTGTGCTGGGAGTTGTGGCAGGTTTATTCAAAAAATTCACACTTCCGGCAGCGATGTTCTGCTTCAGTCTTGGTGCAGTACTGCTGCTGCTGTTTCCGGGAAGCTTCGTTATGCTGTCGGCAGGATCGATATTATGCGGACTTTCACAGGGCATCTTCGTTCCTACAGCGATGGTCGAGGTATCCAATGCCGTCAAACCTTCATCGGTAGCTATGGCATCAGCGACGTTCACATGCGCTATGTGTCTGGGACAGTTCGTATCACCGGTCATCCTGAACAATGTATCTAAGATTATATTCTCGGAAGTTACAACAACAAATGTTTACATCATTTCAGCTATCGGTATGGCGGCAGCAGGGGTTCTTGCCTGTCTCTGGAAGATCCGGGAGAAGGAATGATATAAATCAACTCGAATAAACAAAAACATAAAGAATCAACAGACTGACGGAAAGCTGCATAATGAAGGGAGGAGCAAAGTGAAAAAGAAACTGGCATTATGTACACCGATCCCGGAAAAGTTCATGAAGAGGATCGAGGAGGACTGCGAAGTCACAATTTGCGGAGAACTTAAGCACGGAAAGGGAAATGCTAAGGAAGAAGTTACCCGCGAAGAATGTATGGGACACGAAATTGTAGTTCTCGGTGATGAATATGCAGGTGCAGATACGATCAAGGCATGGGCTGATTCGGGCATGAAATTCCTTGGTGTTGCCAAGGGAACTCCTGCTACAGTCGACTATGATGCAATTGAGCAGGCAGGTCTTCAGCTCTCATATACACCGGGAAGAAACAGAGTAGCAGTTGCGGAGTTCAACTTCGGACTCATGATCGCCGCTGCCAGAAATCTCGTTAAGGCAGCTATCGGTCTTAACAAAGGTGAGCATACAGGACCTGCCAAGGAAGACATTTATGATGTTCCTGACGTCAAGAATGTTACTTTCGGTCCTCTCGATGAAAATCATCCGTTCACAGACTACGGCGTAGGTTTCGAGCTCTACGGCAAAACACTTGGTATTGCCGGATACGGCGCCATCGGACGTGAAGTAGCAGTACGCGCTATGGCTTTCGGCATGGAAGTACTTGCATATGACCCGTACTGCCCTGCAGAACGCATCGAGGCTGACGGAGCTAAGAAAGTCGACCTCGACACAATGCTTTCTCAGAGTGATATGGTAAGTATACATCTGGCGGTAGCTCCTTCGACCAAGGGAATCGTCAATAAGGATTGGTTCTCGAAGATGAAGAAGAGTGCGATCGTGATCAATACAGCAAGAGCATGGGTCATTGACCAGAAGGATTTTGTTGAAGCTCTTGAGAGCGGACAGATCGGCGGCGCAGCAGTTGACGTATACTGGGAGGAGCCGGTACCGGCAAATCACCCTCTGCTCAAGATGAAGAACGTGATCTGCACACCTCACTACGCTGGACTTACAACTGATGTAGACGGATGGTCAGGCACTATGATGGGTGAGGAGGTCATCGCATACCTGAATGGTGAACCGAGAAAGTACATTTGGAAAGTTAAAAAATAACGGATAATACAGGAGGAAATCAATGGGTGCAAATACATTTTGCGGTAAGGAGAAATATCCTAATCTTTTATCCCCACTGAGAGTAGGGAACCTCAGACTCAAGAACCGTATCTTCGCTTCGGCTACAAGCCCTGCCATGATGACCAATGAAGGACATTTCACGCCTGAGATGGTTGCATACCTCGAAGAGAAGGCTAAGGGCGGCGCGGCATTAGTCATTTACGGAGAAGCTATTGTTCACTCGGCAACAGGTAAATCCCACAACAGACAGCTCCAGCTCGACTCCCCGGGAGTCAGGCAGGGCCTTAAGAATGCTACAAGAGCTATCCATAACGGAGGAGCCTATGCAAGCATCCAGCTCTCTCACGGAGGTATGTACGGAGGACTCGCCAGTGTAGGCGGTGATCAGGGCGTCTGCGAAGTAGCTTACGGACCAAGCAAATGCACAATGCCTGCAGGCGAAGTTGAAGAGATGCCTAAGGAACTGATCTATGAGATCGTTGAATCTTACGGTAAGGCAGCTGCACTCTGCAAGGATTGCGGCTTCGATATGGTGCAGGTCCATGCTGCTCACGGATGGCTGTTCTCTCAATTCCTCTCACCTGTTATCAATCAGAGAACTGATGAGTTCGGAGGCTCTCTTGAGAACCGCGCAAGATTCCTTATGATGGCACTTGACGCAGTCAGGAAGGCAGTAGGTCCTCTCTTCCCGATCGAGATCCGTATCTCCGGATCCGACCTCACAGACAGAGGAATGACAGACGAAGAGTGTATTGAAGTAGCCAAGATGGTCGAGAGCAAAGTGGATATGTATAACGTATCCGTAGGAAATCATGAGGATCCGGACATTTTCTGCAGAACACATCCATCAGCATTCTTCCCGAGAGGAGTCAACATCCCTTACGCTGCAAAGATCAAGGCGGTAGTCAGCAAGCCGGTCAACGGCGTCGGCTCACTGAATGATCCGGCACAGATGGAAGAGTTGATCGCTTCAGGACAGGTCGATGCTGTTGCTATCGGAAGAGCGCTCCTGGCTGATCCGTATATCCCGTACAAAGCGACATACGACCTTGCTGACGATATCACACCATGTCTCCGCTGCTATGAGTGCTTTGGCGAGACAAGCAAGAGCGAGAGTGTCAAATGCACAGTTAACCCGATGATGGGTGAGCAGCTCTGGTGCAAGACAGGATTCAAGCCTGTTGAGAAAGCAAAGAAAGTTCTGATCGCGGGAGGTGGTCCTGCGGGAATGACTGCTGCAATCACAGCTGCTAAACGCGGACATGATGTCACACTTGTAGAGAAGTCCGAGAAGCTTGGCGGCAACCTCCATCCGGCAGGAGCTGCTTACTTCAAGGAAGATATCCGCAAGTTCAACGCTGTCCTGCAGAAGAGACTCGCTGCTTCCGGCGCTAAGGTCATCATGAATACTGAAGTAACACCTGAATTCGTTGAGGAATTCGATCCTGACGCACTGATCGTTGCAATCGGCTCGAACGAGTTCCGTCCGGGATTTATCAAAGGCATGGATCAGCCGCATGTTGTTATGGCTATCGATGCTGAGCTCCATCCGGAAAAACTCGGCAAAAAGGTCGCTATCATGGGCGGAGGTCTTGTAGGTTCTGAAGCAGCAATAGGCTTCAAGCATGAAGGTCATGACTGTGCAATAATAGAGATGCTGCCTGCTGTAGCTAAGGAAGTCAACTCATTCTACAGGGGCGGACTCATCGTCGAAGTCGAGAAAGCTGCTGACATCTATGTCAACACCAAGGTCAAGGAAATCGTACCTGAAGGCGTCAAGGTCGAAGGTCCGGACGGCAATGAATTTGTGATCGAGGCGGACTCGGTAGTATGCGCTCTCGGATTCAGAGCACCTTGGGCAGATGTAGATAAACTCTGCGAAAAGGTAGACGAAAGTTACGTTATTGGCGACTGCAAGAACGTTGGCCAGATCCATCTGGCAACTAACCAGGGATTCTATACTGCAATGTCACTGTAATTAACTAAAGGAGCTGAAAAAATGAAGTACGAAAATATCAGAAAACAGGTACTGGAAGCTATTCTTGATGCTGTAGATCAGGGCCTTATTCACGGAACAAGCGGCAACATAGCCATGAGAGATCCTGTCGATAGAAATATCGTTGCGATCACACCGAGCAGCATTCCTTACAAGGGAATGACAACGGAAGATATCGCTATTGTAGTTATGCATGAAGACGGAACTAATGAGTGGATTGACGGAAACTACAAACCATCATCAGAGGTTCCTATGCATACTGCAGTAATGCGCGCAAGAGAAGATGTCAACGCTACAGTTCATACTCACAGCATGTTCGCGACGATCATGGCTATGGGCGACAGTCCTGAGCTCCGTCCGATCACACCTCCTCAGTGCGAGTTCACACCTGTTGGGATCGTGCCTTTCATCATGCCTGGCAGCAATGATGTAGCTGACAAGGTCGTTGAGACTCTTGGAGAGAAAGGCAGAGCCTGCCTCATCAAGAATCACGGAATGTTCACTTGCGGTAAGGATATGAAGAGTGCTATGCATGCGACTGTTTATACAGAAGAGATGGCACAGACAACTTATTATGCTAAGGTGCTCGGAACATACGAGCCTATGTCTGAAGAAGCTGACAAAAAGATGAAAGAACTGATTGCAGCGGATCAGGCAGTATAATAATTTGGATATCAGGTAATTGCGAAGGCTGCAGCCCGTTTAACGGGTCCGCAGCCTTTGCTGAATAAACAGGAGCAGTAATGGAAACGGAAACAAAATATGTTCTCGGGATGGACTGCGGTACTACCAATATCAAAGCAGTCATCATTTCAGATGCCGGGGAGATAGTAGCCGAGGCATCGAGACCGAGTACCCCGTTATATCCGGGGTTAGGTATGCACGAGCAGGATGCAAATGACTGGTGGAAAAACGCGTCGGATATTTTCAAGGATCTTATGATACAGGCAGGTCCTGAGAAGAGTAAAAAGCTTAAAGGTATCTGCATCAGTTCCCATACAGTGTCAATGCTTCCTGTCGATAAAGATGGTAATGTTTTGCGCAACGCATTGATATATCAGGATGAGCGTTCCAATCCGGAACTGCATGATATTATGCATATAGTAGGAAGAGAACGGTTCATCAATATAGTAGGCGGTCAGCCTTCAGTTGCATTTCTGCCTAATAAGATACTCTGGTTCAAGAGAAATGAGCCTCAGCTCTTTGCGAGGACCAAATATATTATGCAGGCAAGTTCATACATAAACTATAAGCTTACCGGTGTATTTTCATCTGATCTTGATCAGGCGACCCGTACTCAGTGCCTTGATATCAATACTTTGAAATGGTCTGATGTTATCGGTGACGCGATCGGAATAGATCTTAACGATATCCTTCCTCCGCTGTACGGAATTGATGATATCATCGGAGGAGTAACAAAGGAGGCCAGCTCGCTTACCGGAATTCCTGAGGGGACCCCGGTGCTCGCGGGATGTTCTGATGCCATAGCTGCGATGCAGGCAACCGGAATGTGCAGACTGGGTGAAGTTGGTGAGTCTTCAGGAACCTCTTCGCTTGTGTTTGTTGGAAGCCTTGATAAGAGTGAACCTAATGTGCCGGTAGTTACAAGACCTTGTACGATAGATGGTATTCCTTGGATATTCGATGCTCCGATAACCACGACCGGAGCTAGCATTAAGTGGTATATCGAAAAAATGGCAGGAGAAGAGAAGCTCTATTGCACAGCGAATGGTATCAATATCTTTAATTACCTGAATGAGCTTGCTCTGAAATCCGAACCCGGCAGTGGTAAGCTGTTCTTTTTCCCTTATCTGATGGGTGAAAGAGCCCCTCTTTGGAATGATCATGCCAGAGGGATGTTTATCGGTCTTACTATGACAAACAAAAGAAGCGATTTCATCCGTGCGGTATTTGAAGGAACTGCCTTTGCTCTCAGACATGTTATTGAAACTGTCAGAGAATCCGGCGGCCGGGCAGATCTTCTAAGAGTATGCGGAGGCGGTGCCAAGAGCAGATCATGGAATATGATTAAGGCGTCTGTACTGAATATGCCTGTATATGTCCTTGACGACAGTTCCGGTGATGTCCCGGTAGGGGACTGCCTCATTGCAGGTCATAAATTAGGGCTGTTCCCTGATCTGGAGAAAGCTTCTTCAAAAATAATCAAGGTCAAGGAAGTGATAATGCCTGATCCTGAATGGGCAAAGGTCTATGACAAGCTTTATCCACTGTTTATCAGCATGTATGAGCATCTGGATAAAGATCTTGATAATCTCAACCGCACCGTGCTTTAACGGGGACGGATCCTGATGCGGACAGCGGGTTTTTCTTATGAAAAATCCGCTTTTTGTAGTTGCACGAAAATGCAGATAAGATAGAAGGGCACCATTTCACTATGGTAGAATCTTTGTAAAGGAATATGCAAATCGAGTCCGGAATGTGGAAGGCGACAGGATTGAAGTAGTAAGAGGAACAGGCGGCAATGATCAGATTTGAAGAAATAACAAATAAAAATATCTGGAAGGTTTGCACTCTGGAACCTTTTGAAAACCAAAAGGAATTCGTTGCAGAGAACATACAGAGCCTGGCAGAGGCTTATGCTACCAGAAATGAAGGCAATAATGTTCTGCCTCTTGCAGTATACAATGATGACGTGCTTATTGGTTTTGTCATGATTGGCAAGGGAACAGTAGGCAACGTAGAAGAGAGCGATCTGATCAAAGAAAACTACTGCTTCTGGAGGTTCATGTGAACCTGAAAACAACCGTGCAAGAGAGATCTATCAAAAGTACGGCTTTGTGGAAAACGGTGAAATGTGCGGAAATGAGATCGTTGCAGTGTATGAGCTGTAAAGCCATATCGAACTGTTTCATCAAAAATCGGGCTTTGAAAAGTCTGATAAGTTACTGACAGGAATTATGGACGGATATGCATATAAGGATTACTGGATATGTGAGGAGCAGGTATCAAAACTGTATGGGTGGGATGATGATAATTGAAATAATAAAAAATAGATTTTATCAGAATATGATGAGGCATCCCGATTTACAATGGGAATTCGTCGAAGCTCGTTTAAACGAGAACACCGAAGCTATTGAGGTGCTCAGGCAGATGGAGGAAAGCGGCGGCGAGCCGGATACTATCGGATTGGATGAAGAAACCGGTAAACTCATTTTTTGCGACTGTTCAGGTGAATCTCCTGCTGGGCGCAGAAGTCTGTGCTACGACGATGAAGCATTAAAAAAGCGTAAAAAGAATCCTCCTGAGGGAAGTGCTATGCACCAGGCTCAGGATATGGGAGTATCCATGTTAACTGAGGAGCTTTACAGGCGGCTGCAGGAACTCGGTCAATTTGATCAGAAAACGTCAAGCTGGATAGCTACTCCTGATGATATCCGCGGCAAGGGCGGCGCATTGTTCTGCGAGCGGCGCTACGGCGTTGTGTTTACATTTCACAATGGTGCAGATTCATATTATTCCGTACGTGGATGGCGCGGTTATATAATGATTTGACAAATTCCGGCTTGTCGATGACTAGCAGGTGGTTGGATGAGTGGTTGGATGAAAAAAGATGGCGTGCTGTCCTCCTTTCATTTCAACGTGTTCAGCGATAGCTTGAGAATTCGATCCCCCTACGCTCCACCACAAGACCCGTTGGAATTCAACGGGTCTATTATTTTGACGGTGGTTAGATGTGATTAGGTATTATAGTTTTATACGTGAATTTGAAAAAAGCTTGTAACGAATTGAGAGTTTGTGAGTCATATAAGTAGAAGACTTAAACAGGAGAATGCTGATGGATATTGAAAAGCTGTATCGGGAATATTTCACACCGGTGTACCGTTACACTCTTTCATTGGTACATGATCCTGACATGGCTGAGGAAATCACGCAGGAGACATTCTTCAGAGCGCTGAAGAAGATCAATGACTACCGTGGTGAAGCATCACTGAAAGTCTGGCTGTGCCAGATAGCGAGGAATCTAAGTTTTGACTCATTGAAGAGACAGTCGAAGACAACAGCGCTGACAAAACATGATGACGATGAGTCAGATGATTATGAGCTTCCGGCGGGGAGTGAAAGCGATCCGGAGGAGCAGCTTCTGAGAAAGCAAACGGCGATGAAGATCCACCGCATTTTGCACGACCTGAAAGAGCCTTACAAAGAAGTCTTCCAGCTCAGGACATTCGGAGACCTGAGTTTCGCAGAGATAGGTGAGCTGTTCGGTAAGAGCGAAAGCTGGGCGAGAGTCACCTACTACCGTTCGCGCATGATGATCAAGGAGGAACTCGATGAAGATTCATTGTAATATAGCAAAAGACCTGATGCCGCTTTATATAGATGATGCGCTGTCAGAAGAGAGCAAAGCAGCAGTTGAAGAGCACCTGACAGGCTGCGAAGGATGCAGAGAATACTATCGCAGAATGCATGGTTCAGAGATTCCTGACGCTGAGGCAGAGGCTGAAGAAGTTCTCAGCAGACTTGATGAGGCCGAGCGGCTCAAACGACTCAAAAGAAAAATGCTGCTCAAAAGGATCGTAACGATAGCTGCTACTGCTGCCGTAGTCATCCTGATCATTATTGCGGGAGATATTCTTGTCTTTCATAATCCAAACTACATTCCTTACAATGATACAGGGATCCGTATGACAGAGAATGGGGATATGTATGTTGAGAAGCCTTATTACGGCTATAAAGGAGTGTATTGGGGGAAGGACAGCGAAGGAAACCGTATTGCAGTATTCTTCCTCACAAGCAGTTACTATTCCAGAAACTGGGAAAAGGTATCTGATATCAACGAGAAGCATGTGATGAGATTCCATGAAACTGAAGATGCAGATGCAGTAGACAAGGTGTATTACCTTCCGGAAAAATATGTGAAGGAAAATAGACTCGATGGATTCTTTTCCGCAGGCAGAACCATATTTGACCATATATACTCCCAAAGCAGAAGCCTGAATGAAGAGCAGATGCAGGAAGAAATGGAAAAACTGATCTCCGGGATCGAAGATGAAGCAACACTTGTATGGTCAAAAGAATAGAGCATCAAATTATTGCATGGAATTAAGTGTAACATGATTAGATAGGTGATTAGATGAAAAGTTGATGGCGTGCGGCCTCCTCTCTTTTCAAGGCTTACAGGCTGAGCGTCGCGATTCGATCCCCCTACGCTCCACCACATAAAATTTGAGATGCCGGAAGGCATCTATTTTTTATGTGTGAATGAAGAGGGGGGGTGAGAATCCCTGTTGGCTCATCAAAAAACATGATGCTGATTGCAACAAAAAATAAAGATTATTGGCCTTGCATAACAGATATTCATGTTCTAATTGCAACATTCATATTGGCTTTCTTTTCAATATAAGATAAAATTATTTTGTTACATGAGAAAGATAATTGTCACTACTAGCAACAGAAATGGAGCATTTCCAATGAAGCATTTATCTTTGAAACTACTGGCCGAAACTGTAACAAGTCGTAGAAAGACCATGAAGCTGTCCCAGACTGCTTTGTCTGAGAAAACCAATATTAACCGTTCTATTCTATCCCGTCTTGAGGCTCAGGATTACAGCCCTTCTGTAGATCAGCTGCTGTCATTATCTTCCGTGCTTGGCTTCCAACCCTCTGATGTCATCGTAGATGATGAAGCTGAGCCGGTTTCGGTTGAGCGGAAAAAGATTGCAGTAGCCGGTACCGGGTACGTTGGACTATCTCTGGCAGTTTTACTGTCTCAGCATAATGACGTAACAGCTGTGGATATCGTTCCGGATAAAGTCGGTAAGATCAACAACTGGAAGAGCCCTATTCAGGACGAGTATATTGAGAAGTACATGGCAGAGCACAAGGAACGTAAGCTGTCACTTCGTGCTACCACCGATGCAGCTCCTGCTTATGCTGATGCGGATTTCATCATTGTGGCAGCACCGACAAATTACGATCCGAAGACAAACTTCTTTGACTGCAGCGCGGTCGAGTCAGTGCTTGCTTTGATCAAAGAAGCAACTGCAGAACGGGAGGCCAAGCCTGTCATCGTTATTAAATCCACTATCCCGGTCGGATATACCGAACATGTCCGGGAGAAAATGGGCATGGACAATATCATATTCAGTCCGGAGTTCCTGCGGGAGTCCAAAGCGCTATATGACAACTTGTATCCGAGCAGAATTATTGTCGGGGCGGATGAGGGAAATATGAAACCGGCAGAGGAATTTGCTGCGATGCTCCTGCAGGGAGCCATCAAGACGTCCATCCCGGTGCTGTTCATGGAGACAACGGAGGCAGAAGCCACAAAGCTGTTTGTGAATACCTATCTTGCCCTTCGTGTGTCTTACTTCAATGAGCTGGATACCTATGCTGAAGTGAAGCATCTCAAGACAGCTCCGATCATTAAGGGTGTCTGTCTGGATCCCCGCGTGGGCGATTACTACAACAATCCTTCCTTCGGCTATGGCGGATACTGTTTGCCGAAAGACACTAAACAGCTTCTGGCAAATTATCAGGACGTACCGCAGAACCTGATCCATGCGATTGTGGAGAGCAACCGCACAAGGAAAGACTTCATTGCAGACCGTGTACTGGAGATCGCCGGAACGTACGGGAACAGCGAAGCTTACTCTAAGGCGAGAGAAAACCGGCAGAAGGAAGTTGTGGTCGGAGTGTACCGCCTTTCCATGAAATCAAATTCCGATAATTTCCGCCAGTCCTCCATCCAGGGTGTTATGAAGAGAATCAAGGCCAAGGGTGCGACCGTGGTGATCTATGAGCCGGCACTGGAAGACGGCACGACATTCTTCGGATCCGTTGTGGTCAACGATCTGAAGAAATTCAAGAATATGTGCGGCTGCATTATCGCGAACCGCTATGATGCCGTACTGGATGACGTAGAAGAAAAGGTCTACACACGCGACCTGTTCCGGAGGGATTAAAAAATGCAGAAGATAGATTTGAACAATAAAACGATATTGGTCACAGGTTCTCCCGGTTTCATCGGAGCCAACCTGGTGATGCGACTGCTTAAGGAAATGAGCAGCGGTACTGTTGTCAGCCTGGACAACATGAACGACTATTATGATGTCAGCCTGAAGGAGTGGAGACTGAAGCAGATCGAGAAGGCTGCAGAGGCGTCACCTGTCAGGCATGTGTTCGTCAGAGGCTCCATCGGCGACAAAGCGCTGGTTGATCAGCTGTTTGAGGATTACCATTTTGATGTTGTGGTGAATCTTGCAGCGCAGGCCGGAGTCAGGTATTCCATTGATCATCCGGATGTGTATATTGAGTCGAATATCATCGGCTTTTATAATCTGCTGGAAGCCTGCCGGCATAATCCGGTGGAGCACCTGGTGTATGCATCCAGTTCTTCGGTATACGGAGGCAACAAGAAGGTGCCGTTCAGCACGGACGACAAGGTGGATAACCCGGTCAGCCTTTATGCTGCGACAAAGAAGAGTAACGAGCTGCTGGCTCATGCTTATTCCAAGCTTTATAATATCCCGGCAACAGGACTTCGTTTCTTCACAGTCTACGGTCCGGCAGGGCGTCCGGATATGTTCTACTACAGCGCCACACAGAAACTGGTAGCAGGTAAGACCATCCAGATATTTAACTATGGCAACATGCGCCGGGATTTCACTTATATCGACGATATTGTGGAAGGTGTATACAGGGTGATGCAGGGCGCTCCGGAAAAGAAGAACGGAGAAGACGGACTTCCGATCCCGCCATATGCAGTGTATAACATCGGCGGCGGTCAGCCTGAGAACCTGCTCGACTATATCTCCACACTGCAGGAGGAACTGGTGAGAGCGGACGTGCTGCCTGCTGATTATGACTTCGAAGGGCATAGAGAACTGGTCGGTATGCAGGCCGGAGATGTTCCTGTGACCTATGCTGATTCTGAAGCACTGGAACGGGACTACGGGTTCACTCCGAAGATCGGTATCCGTGAAGGTCTCCGCGCCTTTGCCGAGTGGTATGCCGAATATTACAAATCCTGACATCTTCATGGAGACGCCTCTTGTCTCCGCTTATGACCGAAAGATATTGGCTCAAAATAAGCTTTGAAGTATAATTTATAGTTAGAGATACCTATTTACAAACAGAATTATTAACAGGAAACTGAGTGGATAATTATGAACAATAAAACCTCAGTAGAACTGAAGGAGACAGGAAAGGAAAAAAGCAGACCGCAGAAAAAAAGATTTCGTATTCTGCCCGTTTTGCTCGTACTGATACTTCTGATCGGCGCCTCGGTCTCTTTTTACACATCGTATACAAAAACACATTACAGGATCAGTTTCTATCAGGAAACATCCCAAAAGGTAAGCAATAATATCCGGATCGTGGTCGTCTCCGATATTCACAACCGGGAATATGGAGAAAAGAATGAAACATTGATTTCCGATATCCGCGACCTGAAACCGGATCTTATCCTGTTCCCGGGCGACATGGTGATCCGGGATGAGGATGACTATCAGCCAATGCTTGATCTTGTGTCCGCATTAACAGGGATCGCACCTTGTTACGGAGTACTGGGCAATCATGAGAGCGAACGGATCTATTACGGGGATGACAAGGAGCTGCCGGATAGGTTTAAAAATGCGGGACTGCGGTTGCTGCGCAATGCCAAGGAGGATATACAGATCGGCAGTGACACCGTTCAGCTGATTGGCGTGGAAGGCACTTCCTACGGGTTCGAAGAGTACGGCGGCCGGGAATTCATGGAAAAAACAGAAATTGATCCCTCTGCACTGTGTATTCTCATGAATCATATCCCGATCCTTTTCGATAAACAGCTGTCCGAGTATGATTTCGATCTGGGAATTGGGGGACACGTACATGGCGGGATAATAGTCCTTCCTATTATCGGAGGACTGTATACAGAAGAAGAAGGGTTTTTCCCTGAATTCACCTACGGAAAATACATTCTGGACAAACAGCAGACACTGATCCTCAGTGGGGGACTCGGAGATTCCAAGCCCTTCCCGCCGCGGATCAACAACATGCCTGAGCTTGTTGTGATAGATATCAGCAAGTAATTTAAGTCAGGATAAAGGAGATAGCGCTATGAAACTAAAAATCAAATCGAAAGCGCCCGAAGATATGACTTCAAACGAAACTATGACCCGATGGAAACGCAGCATGAGTGCTGCTGCCGGTAAATTCCGGAAGTGGAGTGTTATTGCCCTCTTTCTTGTATTTTTCCTGGCTTTCTGCGCTCTTCACTATATCGGGAGTCTTCACTCAGCCAGTACTATCCTGTCACTGGATTATGAGGAGGCTGCTAAAGGCCTGACGCCCAACGGGATGCGGTTCAATGTTTTCGAGATCCGAAGCCCTGAAGTGATGGAGCGGCTGATCGATTATGCCAAACTGGACGGAGCGATCACCCCTGATGAACTAAGCGAATGCGTCAGCGTGAAGGCAACGCATGAAAAAAACATCAGCGGCAATGTGAATTATATCAGCACCTCATATGTGGTCAAATTTACGAACAAGGGCTTCACCAACAGAATCTCTGCGAAAAAGATGCTTACACTTCTCTGCAAAGCATACAGCGAATACTTTGTGGAGCATTATGGCTTCAACCACTCCATCCTGTCGTTTGATGCCGATGATCTGAAGTTCAATGATGAATATCTGATGGCTGTTGACCTGCTGGATATCAAGTGCAGACAGCTGGAGAAATACGTGGATCTCCGCAGCCGGGAGAGCAAGAACTATCAGGATCCGGAAACCGGAATGACCTTCTCTTCCCTGAAAGAGCAGCTGAACGATTTCTATACGTATGACCTTGCGAAACTGCGTTCCTATGTCATTGAAAATGGGATCGCGAAAGACAAGACAGGCCTGGTCAATCTGCTGGATTACAAAATCCGCATGGACAGCCTGATGAACAACAAAATGATGGCCGCGTACGACGAAGACAATAAGGGTATTGAGATGTACGATGCCGCCATGAGTGCTGTGGTTATGATCCCTACCCAGGATGAGCAGATGCAGTATTATATGTCCAGGACCAAAACCGGGATGGACAATATGGTCAAACACGCACAGGAGCAGCTTACGGGTACAGCGGAGCGTATGGATCATATTGAATATAATACCTACCTGACAGAAAAGCTGAAGGCAGGCGAAACCAACATGACGAAGATGGAAAAGGCTGATGCCATGATCAGGGAGATGGAGGTGTCGCTGGATAAGATCGCCTCGGAGATCCAGACCGTGGACAGCGGCTATTTGAACACTAAGGCCCGCAATTTTATCAGCATCAGTTCTGAAGATACGGGCATTACCGGACAGATCGGCCTGGTCTCCTCTCTGCTGGGGGCTGTACTGATGCTTATTGTCACATTCATCGGCGTATCTCTTCGCATATTTTTTTCAGATAAGGAGATGACAGCATGAAACAATTCAGTATTCTTCGCTATCTGAAGCAATTCAGACTGCTGATCTTTCTTGTTTCCATAATTGGAGCTCTGCTGGTTCTTCTTTTCGGAATATCCCAGCAGCACTATATTGCGTCCGCAGTCATTAAATATACTAACAGTGAAGCCAAACAGGGATATACTCCGGACGGCAGTCCCCTTAATGTAGAGGAAATATATTCTTCTTCCATTATTGATTCTGCCCTTGCGGAACTGGGCTATAAGGCCAATATCGATTCTATCCGCTCCAACTGCTATGTTGAAGAAGTCATTCCGGAAACACAGCAAAAGCTAAGTGAAGCGATGCTGGAAAACGGTGAGGATCCTGCTTACATAGCAGACACTTACCGGGTGTATTATGTCGGTGAAAGCGATACCGGCGAAGATTACGCCCGGAATATGCTGGACGCGATCATCAAAAACTATTACGAGTTTTATGCCGAGAAATATGTGGAGGAACCTCTGCAGAGCAACGGTGTCTCCGCGCTTGAAAAAGGGAATTACGACTATATTGAAAGCGTGCAGGTGCTGGAGGACTCTGTATCGGAGATGCTGGATTATCTGTTGGATAAAAGAGAATCTCATCCGTATTTCCGTTCGGTGGAAACAGGATATACATACAATGATCTGTATCAGATCTATAACTTTTTATACAACTACGAGATACCGAGCCTGTACGCGGAGATCCTTTCCGATGCGGAGACGCAGGACATTGATCTTTTGGTGAGCCGACTGACAAAAGAGTGCGAGGATATCGAGCTGTCCGTCACAAATCAGAAGGAACGCGCTGATTCGCTGAAAATCCTGATCGATAATTACAGCGAACGCAACAAGGAAATGCTGGACTATCATTATCACAATGCAGACAATCAGGATGGCGGGACAGAATACATCCTGAAGGATGTGGAGAACAATGAGGAAGGCAGCGGCGATAAGGAAACTACATATGACAGCCTGATTAATGAATATGTGAATCTGAACACCAGAATCCGTCAGGAAAACATCGAAAAGGAGCACAATGAATACCTTCTTTCCGTTTTTAAGGACGCGCAGAAAGAGGAAGGGCAGAAAAGCCTCACCCCTGAAGAGATCAATGCCAGACTGGATCACTGTGTAGGTCTTGCCAATAAATACTATCAGTATGTGAAAGATTCAGGAGATGAGCTGAACGGACAGCTCAGCGCGAATTATCTTTCGATGATCAGCAGCATCAATGTCCAGCCGGCTGTTAATCTCAAATTGTACGTCGCAATTGCCATCATATTGTTCTTACTGGTGGGCGGTGTCGGTGCCGTACTGCTCGGAAGGGCACTCGATTTTATCGACTATTTCCGGTATGTGGACAAAACAGTACAGCTGCCGAATCGTGCCAGATGCGATGCGTATATTAACGAATTGTCAAATCGGGTGCTTGATGAGGACTTCTCCTGCATGGCATTGAAGATGGATTCCCTGGGCAGTCTGTCGAGTAAGTACGGACGCCAGGCCGGTGATGAAGTGCTGAAGAATTTTGCCATGATCCTGAAGAGCTTCGCCGACCTTTACGGATTTGTAGGGTATAACGGCACGGGTAATTTCTTAGCTTTCTTCCCGAATTGTTCGTCTGAAAAGCAGGCTGTGATCCTTGAGGCGATTGAGCGGCAGGTTGCGAAATATAACACATTGAACCCGGAACGCAGTATCAGCTATACCTGCGGCAAAGCTGTTTCAAGTACAGACAACATCTTTGAAATCAGGGATCTGCTTCGACTTGCATTGCAAAGGATGAATTCCGGACAGGTCACCTCAGTTTCAGAGAACGTCTCCGAAATGAAAGGGGCAGAGGAGTAAAAGTGTGAATACCGGAGAACTGCAAACATCGCGGAAAGAATGTCCGGCTTTTATCATATTTCTTGTCGTTGCCTGTACGTTTTTCGCCGGTCTCGGAGACTGGAAGGTTCTCAACAATGCATATGGGGGGCTGCCTAAGGCGATCGTGCTGGGAGCGATCGTCTGCGCTTTCATGTATTTTCTTGTAAGCGCTGATTTTGGAAAGCTCAGGAAGGCGATGAGTTTTTTTCCAATATTACTGATCCCCATAGCTGTTTATATAGTGATCAGCATGTACATATGGATCACGGATTTCTCACAGGTGGCGTCGATCAGCAGAGCCTGGGAGAAGATCCTGTTCCAGACGATCACGATCATCTATGCCATTTTCATGTGCTATCTGCTTGAAGAAAGGGCGATCAACTATCTGTTCTTCAGCATGTGCGCTGTGAACACCGCCATCATGCTGCTGGAGATGCCGAAGTATGGGATTGCGGAGAGTATTTCTTCCGTTGTAACGTGCATCATTACTTTCGGAGAGGCGGAAGGCTTTGTGCGTGCGCTGGAGATCCATGACATCACCTTCCTGTTTGGACAGTTCTTTATATATTATTTGATGTTTGCGCCGAAAGGCCTGAAATCAGAAAGAAGAATCCGGCGCTGCGGTATAATTTTCTCTCTCTTTTTTATTCTGCTGGGATTGAAGCGCGGCGTTTTGCCGGCTGTCATTATTGTATGTATATATGTTAAACTTCTCCGTCTGTTTAAAAAGCCGGAGAAGCTGATTATGGCGACAGGGATCAGCGTAGCTCTGTTTTTATATTTCTACCTCTACCTCACACGGTCAGGGCTTCTGGTGGAATTTCTGGAATCCCATGGGGTAGACATGATGGGGCGCGATGTGCTATGGAGTCTGCCTAATCAATATTACGAACTATCTCCTTTCTGGAAAGGACTGGGGTTTGAAAGCGTTACCGAACTGGTAAACCAATGGTATCAGGACGGGCTCATCAACCGTGCATATCCGCTGCACAATGATATTCTGAAAATCTTTATTGAACTGGGTGCACCCGGCTTCACATTGTGGGCAATAATAAATTATGTCATGTTTCCCGCTTACTGGATGAAGCGGCACGACACTCAGACCGGAATGCTGTATATGGCTATCCTTCTGTATATGACAGCAACCTATCTGACGGACAATACTGCGTTTTATTTCTGGTGCAGTATCGGACTGCGGCTGATTCCTATTAGTTACAGTTACAGGATCAACAAGCTCGAGAAGGAAACACAGTGGAAAGCGCCAACATCGGAAGATGTGGCCAACGATATCTGGCTTATTGAAATGAGAGGGAAAGGCCAAAATGCTGAATAAACTGAAAAGACTGCCGGTTTATCTGAAAAATGTATCTCTGCTTACTTTGCTCTGGCCTGCTGCCACAGTGCTGCGAAAAACGAACAGGAACTATCAGCATCTCTGGGTGGTGATGGAACGCGGATTTGACGCCAGAGACAATGCCTACTGGTTTTTCCGTTATTTACGGGAAAAGCAGCCGCAGATCAATTCATGCTATGTAATCGATAAAAACAGTCCGGATTTTGAAAAAGTCGCAAAGCTTGGGCGGACCGTTTCCTGGAGATCGCTTCAGCACTATCTGATGTATCTGTCGGCCGACATGCTGATCAGCACCCATGTACAGCCTGTCGCCCCGGACCTGATGGCCTATTATCATCTGCGTCAGATCGGGATTCATCCGAGAGGAAAGCAGATCTTTCTGCAGCATGGGATCATCAAGGACGAAATGAAATGGATGCGGTATCCCACCATGAAGGTTGATTTCTTCGCCAGCGGCGGAAAACTGGAATATGACTACCTCGTCTCTGAATTCAATTACCCGGAGGGAGTTATCCAGTATACCGGATTGTGCCGTTTTGACAATCTCATCCGGGGAAACGATCCCTCCAACGAGATCCTTGTGATGCCAACCTGGCGGGGCTCGGATTATCCTCAGGGAGATCAGTTCTATGAAACTGCTTTTTATAAGTATTTTCAGTCTATGATGAATAACCCATCCCTGCTTCGCCTGCTCGAGGAGCGGGATCTTAAGCTGCTATTCTATCCTCACATTGAGCTTCAAAAGGAACTGGATAAGTTTCAGTCGCCATCGGAGCGGATCATACTGGCAAACTGGGAGGACTATGATGTCCAGACACTTCTGATGCGCTGCAAACTGCTGATCACGGATTATTCCAGCGTGTTTTTCGATCTCGGTTATATGGAAAAGCCGGTGATCTATTACCAGTTCGATAAAGAGGAGTTCCGGAAATTTCATTATCAGGAAGGTTATTTCTCCTATGAAGAACACGGCTTCGGGCCGGTCGTCCTGACTGAAGAGGCGCTGGTTGATGCCATAAATGAATGCGCGGAGAATGATTTCCGGATGAAGAAGAAATATCTGGACCGTCTCGAAGCCTTTTACCCCGTCCGGGATGAAAAGAACTGCGAGCGGACATTTAATATTCTTAGCCGGATGAAAATACGATAAGTAAAGGAAAAAAGTAACGCTAAAGCAACAGGAGGGGAACAGGAAAAGATGATTCGGGTACTACATTCTGTCAGCAATATGGCGCGTGCCGGGATCGAAACCATGCTGATGAATTATTACCGGGAGATCGACCGGAGCCAGATCCAGTTTGACTTCCTGGCTAACAAACCGATACCGGGGGAATATGATGATGAGATACGCGCCATGGGAGGACGGGTTTTCGTCAGCCCGGGTCTCAATCCTTTACATTTCCCAAAATACAAGCGGTTCGTGGGAGATCTGCTTCGTGACAACCCGGAAATAAAAATCGTCCACGCTCACAATGAGGCCATGGGCTATTATGCTCTCAAGAGTGCCAAAGACGCCGGGATTCCGGTCAGGATCGCACACGCACATAACACACAGATCATCAGGGATTATAAGTATCCGCTGAAGCTGGTCTGCAAACAGCTCCTGCCCGGAGCGGCGACAGATTACTGGAGCTGCGGCAGGGACGCCGGGATCTACTATTACGGGAGAAAGCGATGGAACGAATCCGGATTCACTCTGCACAATGCGATCAACATGTCCAGATTTGAATTCCGGCAGGAAGAACGCGAGCGCCTGAGGCAGAGCCATGGTTTGGAAAACTGCTTTGTGATCGGACATGTGGGCAGATTTAATGTTCAGAAAAATCACAGCCGTCTCCTGGATATTTTCGCGGAAATCACAAAGACTGCTCCCGACGCCCGCCTTGCCCTGATCGGCGTAGGTGAGCTGGAAGAGTCTGTAAAAGAAAAAGCCCGGAACCTTGGAATCTGGGATAAGACGCTCTTCCTGGGGCAGATGGCCGATGTCAGCGGATGGTATATGGCGATGGACTGCTTTGTGCTGCCTTCACTGTTTGAGGGACTTCCGGTGGTCGGCATCGAAGCGCAGGCGACCGGATCGCCTTGTGTTTTCTCTGACCGCGTCACCGATGAGGTGGTGCTCTCCCCGGAAACGCGCAGGGTCTCCCTCGAGGCGGAAGATACGGAATGGGCAAGAGTGATCCTGGCAGCAAGGCAGCTGGGAACGGATCGAACGAAAGGGACGGAAATCGTCCGGGAAGCGGGATATGACATTCATACAGAAGCACAGAAGCTGCAGAATATCTATCTCAGGATGGCAGAGCGGAAGTAGAGAAAGAACGGTATGAAAAATATGCAGAAAAGACCGAAACGGATCGCGATGATCGGACATAAATTTATCCCTTCCAGAAATGGCGGGGTGGAGGTCGTTGTCAGCAACCTTGCGCCGCATCTTGCGAAGCTGGGATATGATGTGACCTGTTACAACCGAACGGACAAAGAAGCCGTTAAGCGCCGGAAGGCCGGAGATCTTATGCGGGAATACCGCGGAGTCCGCCTGGTCTGGACACCGACCGTTAACCGCCGCGGGATGGCCGCTATGTCATCTTCGATTATCGCATCGGTGATGGCCGCCTTTAGCCGCTATGATCTGATCCACTATCACACGGAGGGACCGTGTGTATTCTGCTGGCTCCCGCGGCTGATGGGAAAGAAGGTCGTGGTTACGGTTCACGGGCTGGATCATATGCGGGAAAAATGGGGCAGATTTGCTTCCCGGTACATCCTGCTGGGCGAAAAAGTTGCTGTCCGCCATGCCAACAGCATCATTGTGCTGAGCGAGGGTGTCAGGAAGTATTTTCTTGATACTTATGGACGGGAAACGGTATTTATACCAAACGGGATCGACCCGGCTGAGAGCCGGCCGGCCTGTGAGATCACGAAACAGTTTGGCCTTGCACCACAGGAATACATCCTGTTTCTGGGCCGTCTGGTCCCGGAGAAGGGTATTCATTATCTAATTGAAGCCTACAAGATGCTTCAAACGGACAAAAAACTGGTGATCGCCGGCGGCTCGTCGGATACCAACGATTATGTGAGGCAGCTGTATGCCATGGCAGAAGACTGCCCGTCCATCATCTTCACCGGCTTTCAGAAAGGGCTCGTGCTGGAAGAGTTATACAGCAACGCCTATCTGTATGTACTGCCAAGCGATCTTGAGGGAATGCCGCTCACTCTTCTGGAGGCCATGAATTACGGTTGCTGCTGTGTGACCTCTGATATCGGTGAATGCGCGGACGTTCTGGACGGCAGTGGCTTTACCTTCCCGCGCGGAAACGTGAACGCCCTGCGTGATACGCTTCAGGACCTGTGCGATCATCCGGAAAAGGCGGAAACAAAACGTGACGAAGCCCGGAAAATGATCGCTTCCAAATACACGTGGAAGGATATTACCGCTAAGACCGATAAACTATACAGAGAGCTGATGGACAAATAAACCTGGGCATAACGTACCATGAAGCTTGAACGCACTAGGAACGCGGCGAGAAACGTTGTGTTTGACGGAACAATGGAAATAATCAATATGCTGTTTCCGTTCGTCATTCGTTCCGTTATGCTGCAATATCTGGGAACTGAATATCTGGGGCTGAACGGCCTGTTCAAGTCGATTCTGTCTTTTCTGAATCTGGCGGAGCTTGGCGTGGGCAGCGCTATGGTGTTCAGCATGTACAAGCCGATCGCTGAAGACGATACCCCGACCATCTGTGCTTTGATGCGTCTTTATCGTACCCTCTACAGGATCATAGGTCTGGCAATCGCAGTGATGGGACTGCTCCTGATGCCTTTCCTGAATAACCTCATTGAGGGTGATCTTCCCGCCGGAATGAACCTGCACGTCCTTTATCTGATGAATCTGGGGAATACCGTGCTTACGTACTGGCTGTTTGCGTATAAGGGCAGTCTGCTCCAGGCACACCAGAGGCGGGATGTGATCAGCAAGGTCAGTCTGCTTGTGCGGGTGGTGGAATATACACTGAAAATCCTGATACTTGTCTTTACAAGAAATTATTATCTCTATCTGACCGTACAGCTGCTTTGTCAGATCGTCATAAATCTGCTGACAGCAGCATGCGCAGCAAAGATGTATCCCCGCTATGCGGCAATCGGGAAACTGCCGAAGGAGAAAGTGCTGGATATTTTCCGCAGAGTACGGGATCTGTTCACTTCCAAACTATCCGCCACAGTTTTCGATGCCGCGGATACGGTGGTCATCTCCGCCTTTATGGGGCTGACCGCTCTGGCGCTTTACCAGAATTATTATTTTATCATCACTGCACTCAGAATGATGCTGGTCGTACTGCTCAACGCATGCATGGCTGGGGTGGGCAACAAACTGGTCATGGAGAGCAAAGAAGCAAATTACCATGATCTGGAAAAGATCAGTCTTCTTTTCCTCTGGGTGCTCGGCGTGAGCAGTTCCATGCTGCTGTGTCTGTATCAGCCGTTTATGCATGTCTGGATGGGCGAAGACAATATGCTTGCCATCGAGCTGGTATTCTGTTTTGTAGTCTATTACTACTCCATGGGCGCCAACAAGCTGATCAATATGTTCAAGGACGCAGCCGGTATCTGGCGGAT
>JBGUVT010000274.1:0-8625 GCA_045220485.1 Anaerovoracaceae bacterium
GAAGTATCAGATGTCCGTAGCCGCGGTCCTTATCCGGGTCCTTGTCATAGAGCGTGCGGGCAGCCGTATACAACTCACAGCCGATGACCGGCTTGATACCGGTCTTTTTGCACGCTTTATAGAAATCGACCACACCAAACATAGCGCCGTGGTCTGTAATTGCGCACGAATCCATACCGAGCTCCTTTACATATGAAGGGAGCTCAGAAATCCTGCTCATTCCGTCGAGCAGGCTGTATTCAGTATGCAGGTGAAGATGTGTGAACATTATTGTTTCCCGTTATATCTGAAAGCAAGCACATGGCTAAAGTATATCATATCTTATACACCGTCAAAGAATATCATTAAAAAAACTGTCATCATTTGTTGCCACAGTTCCACAGTTAGATGTACAATACTTGAGTATTATTGGCAAAGGGGTCATGGACAATCAATGGTTTATAACAGCATATTGGAGGCAATGGGCAACACCCCGATGATACGCCTCAATCACATCAATCCGCCTACAAACGCAGAAGTCCTGGTCAAGTTCGAAGGACTCAATGTCGGCGGTTCCATCAAGACAAGGACAGCATATCAAATGATACTTGCTGCGGAAAAAGCAGGCATCGTAGGACCGGGCTCCATAATTGTTGAGCCTACAAGCGGAAATCAGGGCATAGGTCTTGCCCTTGTCGGAGCAGTACGCGGATACCGCACTATCATCGTGATGCCGGATTCGGTCAGTATAGAGCGACGCAAGCTTGTTCAGCACTACGGTGCTGAAGTAGTGCTTGTGCACGATGACGGAGACATCGGAAAGTGCATCCACGAATGCCTCGCAACAGCAATGAGGATGAAAGAGCAGGACAGCCGTGTATTCGTTCCGCAGCAATTCATAAACAAGAACAACATCGTTGCACAGAAGACAACAACTGCAAAGGAGATAATCGAGCAGGTTAATGGTCCTATCCACGGATTCTGCTCCGGTATTGGTACCGGAGGTACAATAACGGGTATAGGCGAAGTGCTGAGAGAGCACTATCCGGACATTGAGATATGGGCAGCTGAGCCTGAAGACGCTGCCATACTTGCGGGAGGAAGCATAGGAACGCACGTGCAGATGGGCATAGGTGACGGCCTGATACCAGACATCCTCAACACGGAAATCTATGACAACACCTGCATTATCCCGGATGACAACGCTCTTGACATGGCCAAGCGTCTTGCCAGCGAAGAAGGAATAATGTGCGGCATTTCTTCCGGAACAAATGTAGTAGCAGCCATCATGCTTGCTGAGAAACTCGGCCCGGGCAAAACAGTAGTAACAGTACTGCCCGATACGGCGGAACGCTACTTCTCCACCCCGCTCTTCGAGTAATAACAAAAAAATAAAACAGCGGCTGTAAAAGTCGTGAAGCGGAGCCGTACTCCGCGGCATGACTTTTACAGCCGCTGTTTAATTGCGATTATTTGATTCCGCGCTCCTTCTTGAGCATGGCAATCTTGAGCTTCTTGATGCACTCCTTTACATCGTCTTCGGTGTAGTTGTTCTCGCCAACGATGTTGGACTCTATGCCCTCAGGGTTCTTGTTGAAGTCGACAACGTTGTCGAGATACGGGCTCTCTACAACGAAAGTTCCTGCGGTGCCGCTCCAGTTGAGGCCGGCAACAGGGATTCCCCTTTCGCCTATCTCATTGACACAGTTTACATAGTCTACGTCAAGGTTGCCCCAGCCGTCTGTCTCAACAATTACGCCGTCAGGTCTTGCGCACTCAGCTACGACTGCAGCAGTCCTGGAGCATCTGATTTTCTCCTCGTTGCCCTCAGGCGAACCGAATACCAGTACTCCCATCAGGTCGATACCAGGGTCCTCACCAAGCAGTTTGATCAGAGGATCTCTGAAATGGTGAAGGCTTGTTTCTTTTGTTGAAGGACCTACTCCCATGCTGCACCTCCTTAGTTCATAGCCTTGATAGCACCGTCTCTGAACTCATTAGGAGTCAGCATGACAGGCATAGCACCGTAATCTATAAGTGACTTTCCTCCCTCTACGCCACTTGGCTGGTCAGGGAAGATCCATGTATCGAGCATCGCGCCGTGAGCGATCATTTCCTTGATAACGAGCACCTTCTTCTGACCAGGACGGATCCTGTCGTAGTACTCATGGCGCTCTGTGCACTTTGAACCCTCAAACTTTTTAAGCTGAGGTCTGAATTCGTTCATCCACTCCTCGACCATTCTGTATGCATCTATTACCGCATATCTTTCCTGTCCCATTCCCTTCTTGAATGTGATGTCGAAGGAAATTATGAAGTCGTCATCCGCAGGTGTGCCCGCTCTGTTGAGATAGAGCATATCCTTGAGGTTGCCCTCGGATGATCCGAACTCATGAGCCTGCTCACCGTCAACGTCAACACCCGTAGGCATGACATAGACACCTGTGATCGTGTGGGTAACGCCTTCTCCGCATTTGCCCAGCACCTTAACGGATATCGGGATGATATCCATGATTGTATTTGTATATCTGTCATGATCACCCGGTTTGATGATCTGGATGTCGATTTTTTCAATGACCTCGCTGTGCTTTGCTGCAAGCGCGTCAAGACCATCTTTTGTAATGGTCATCTTACCATCTGTAGTGATCAGGTTCTCGTCGCCGAACTCAACATCGTTCATGTGGAACGCTCTGATCACCAGTCTTCTCAGTTCAATGTCTTCCATTATATGTTTCCCTCTCGCTTTTTTATGCGATAGCCTGCGAACGAGCGCAGCCTAATATTGCCTGCACTCTGCTTCACACATATTCTCTTTTTAAAGATGGGGCTGATTTCTCAGCCCCATCTTCGGAATAGTCCGATGTCCTATTCGTTTGTCTCTGTACGTCAGTACTAGATAACTGCGTGATACTCGAAAGGCAGTGATACGATCTTGCCCGGAGTCTCGATTGTCTCGAGGAGCTCGAGGGATGCCTTTACGATAGCAGTCTGCATCTCTACATCGTGAGGTGCTCCGGCATTAGCACCCATAGGTACCATAGGAGCAGCAGCTCTCGGTGTACCAGCCTGTCTTACGACCGGTGGAAGAGCAGCGATGATAACTGTAGGGATACCTACCGACTCGATTGCTCTCTGCACGATTGTTGCAGAGCGGTGGCAAGTTCCTCATCCAGCGGTGAGGAGACACGCATCTACGCCCTCCTCTTTGAGCATCTGAGCTACAGCCGGACCTGTCTCGTTGGTGAATTTCTCAATGTTTCCGCCGCCGCCCATGAATCCTGCATGGTATGGTGCGCAAGCCTTGATGAATCCCTCAGCTGCGAGTTCCTTCAGTCTTGTGATAGGGAACATGCAGTTGATGTCCTTGTTAACGTCGGAGTTGTCGTAACCACCGTGTGTTACCATCAGATCGTCTTCCTCGGACTCGTTAGGAATCTTTCTCCATGTGAAGTCTCCAGCCAGGTTGAATCTCTCCTGATCCTTTCTGTGTACGCCGGCAGCTGTTGCGAGAGCAACTGTCATCTCGCTGAGCGGCTTTGTTACAGGAGCCCAAACTGACTTAGGAGTGATAGGTACGAATATCTCAGACTGTAATCCTTTTACAACTGTCATACTCATTTTGTATTAATCCTCCTGATTGTTTTTACTGTGCATTTCGTTTTGGAGTTCTCTGGAATGCTCGATCGTTTCGAGATATCTAGGGTTGATTTCAGAACTTTCCTGTTCTATGAAGCTCATATTCCAGGCCACTTCCTGTCCGACCTCGAGGTCGTAATCGGAAATGATCATTCTCTTAGGGATCCTGAGATGTCCCAGTCTTCCTTTGAAATCGATGGCTACGCTTCCGTCATGGACTTCCACGATAACGCCTTCCATTCTGATTATCTTATCACCGTATTTCATATCTCTTTTTGATCTTACCTTTCAGATTAGTCGTATTTAGCCTTTCTCTTTTCGCTCATTGGCAGTGCCTGCTCGTTGTCTACGAGTTCCATCTTTGTGCCGTAAGCCTTCTCGATCAGCTCTACGTTGTTCTCCTTAACTGCGTGTGTGTACTGTCTCTCAGGTGCCTTGATGGTCTCGCCTGCCATCTTAGCCTTCAGCATAGCCAGGCCTCTGATAGCGTCTTCGTGGCAGAGTGTGTTGCATGCAAGTACCTCATTCTCGATACCGGACATTGACTTGTTGTTGTCAACCATAGCATCGCAGTACTTGTTGCCTGTTACGAGAGCTCCCTGTACAGCGCAGAATGAGAATCCTACAACCGGAACGCCTCTCTTACCGATCTGCTCGATGTGAGAAGTGAAGTCTACGTGGTTGTTTCCGAATCCCTCTGTTGTAACGAATGCTCCGTCTACGTTCATAGACTCAACCATCTGACCAAGTCTTCTGGATACGTAGAACTTATCAGTGTTAGCCTGAGGCGAACCAACGAAGATAACGCCTACCAGGTCAACGTCGTCATCGTGAATTGCTTCGTAAACCAGCGGCTCTCTCCAGTAATGTCTGGACATTTCCTTCGAAGCTGGTCCGATGCATGTCAGTGCGTGGATGCAGCCGTCCATTACCTCGAGAGGGTTAGCTGCTACAGGAACGTTACCGAGGTCTACGTTCGGCTTAGCTCCGAGTACGCCAACTGGCTCTGTCGGGAACAGGAAGTTATCGTGCATAGCGCCCTGGCCCATGATCTCCTTAACGATAACGATTTTCTTCTTTCCAGGTCTTCTAACCTGCTTCATTGTCTGAGTCTCCACAACCATGTCGTCTGTGAGATCTTTCTTCATTGCGTTTCTGATCTCCTGAGTTACGTGGTCAACTGCAGTATGAATAGCGATAGGGCCCGGTCTCTCCATGTTCTTCTTGTTGTCGATTACGGCATGAGCTCTGATCATGATTTCGCCCTTGTCTACTGCACCAGGACGTCCCCACATCATGTTCTCATCAATGTAACCTTCCGAAGAACCGAACTCACCTACCTGTACTCCCTCTTCTGTGATACCGGTTACTACCATTACTACACCGTCGAGTACTCTTGTAACGCCTTCACCAAGCTCATAATCGTCTTCCTTTGTAGCGATTGGCTGGATATCCATTACTGTCTCGGAGTATACGTGATAGTTGTCCGGAGTAATCACGTCGAGTTCAAGGCTGTGAACGAGCTTCTGAGCGTCTGCACCCTCAGTAGCTGCTGCCTTACGGACGTACAGTGTTGTGCCTTCGATCTTGGTTTCGTCGCCAAGAACTACCTTGTCGATCTTGTAGTGCTTACGTGTCATCTCTCTGACTACTACAGCCTCACCGGTCTCCTCTGCTGCTGCAGGAGCTGCTGCTGCTGCAGGAGCTGCTGCTGCTACAGGAGCTGCGACTGCGCCGCCGCCGATTCCTGTAGGGATCTGGATGTCGATGTCCTTGCCTTCTCCGATATGCAGGCTGATATATCCACCTGCTGCAGGAGCTGCAAATACAGGAGCTGCTGCTACTGGAGCCTCTGCTGCTTCCTCAGCTGCAGGAGCTTCTTCAGCTTCCTCTTCTGCTGCATCGAACTTGTCAACGATGTCTGCTGTAATAGGAGTGAGAGAATCAACAGTCTTGGTAAGCTTTGATCCGTTAAGCACCTGGCCAAGCTTCAGTGCGCCATCAAGGTTCAGCAGTCCAGAATCTACCAGATCTGGGAAAATTGCCGGATCCTCAAAGTTTGCAGGTGTCAGTTCTGTTCCTGCCTCTGCTCTGCAGCAGAGTACTGCTGGATCGTTCGCATGCTGTTTAGCTGTTTCAGCTGTTATTGACATATCGATCTTCCTCCTAAAAGTTATTCTTGCCTGCCTCACAATATGTGCCGGCAGTTTATATAATTCCCTCCGCCCGGATCATGTTGGGGTTATCCAGGCGAAGATAATTAACGGTTATAACGTATTATTCTACAGTCTCGTTGTCTTCAACATTGTCTACTACGTTGAGATCCTGCGAAACCTTCTTGGACACCTTAAGTGTTCTGTAAAGTGGGTGTCCGACAGCCATCATAGCGAGGTCTGTCATATGCATTACCTTGAGTCCCATCTTAGGGCCGGATGCCATAACTGTGTTGGAGCAGTCGGAGCAGTTTCCGATGATGATGTACTCGCAGCCTGCCTTCTTGAACTCGAGGTTGTTCTTGACCTGTCCAGGGCAGTTTCCAGGACGCTCGCACTTGCGTGTTCCGTTAGGCATCTCAGCTGCCTGCTTGCAGTAGCAGACATGACCTACTGTACCGTTATATTTTGCAACGAGGTCTTCCATTCTCTCGAGGTTTCCGCCGCATGCACATACGAGGATACCTACCTTTGCTCCGTGGAGATCTCTGAACGGACGTGTTACCAGCAGCGCTCCTGTGCACTTTGTTATAGGTGCGTCGAGCTCTGTTGCCTTACCTGTGAAAGATCCGCCCATGATGACTTCGCCGTAGCCTCTTTCATCGAAGCCGCCTGCTTCGTCGATCAGAGCCTGTACGCTTCTGCCTACAGGAACGTTCTCGAATACGTGTGCTTCACTTCCGCCTTTGATCATTCCTCTTACTGTGATGTTCTTGTCGATAAGAGGCTTCTGATCTTCGATGGCTGCTACGCAGCTGTAAACTGTTTCACTGTTGATAACCACAGCGTTTGCTGCTGAAGGGAGCTTGTCAGGCTCGAGCTCGATGCCGAGACACTCTCTAACTACAGCACGCTCCTCGCCCATCGGATAGATGTCCGGAAGCAGATGTCTTTCGATAGCCGGATCATCCTTCAGAAGTGCGTCCAGCTTCTCGATAGTTTCTCTGTGTTTTTTCTTGATGGCTATGATGCCTTTGTCTGCTCCTGCGATCTCCATCAGATAGTGGATACCTCTGAGCAGTGTAGCAGGATCTTCATCGATCTGCTGAATGTTATGCGCAAGACCAGGCTCGCACTCGGAAGCGTTTACGAGGATGTATCCGTGATCAAGAACAGGCTTGTCTTCCTTGCCGTTATAAATCTTGATGAATGTAGGGAATCCTGCACCGCCCTGACCGATAATGCCGGCCTCTTTGATCATCTCAAGGTTTGAACCCTTTTTGATCTTTACATAGCTTTCAGGCTGCTTTTTATTCGGCTTGATAATGATTCTGTCATCTGTAATATCTATTACCTCGCCGGATACGCTGGAGTGTACGTTTGCGCCGAGTCCGGTAGGAGTCGCGATCAGCTGGCCTCTCTTGACCTTATCGCCGACTTTTACGATCGCTTCGCACGGTCTGCCTACTGCACCCTGCTTCAGTAACATCTGAATATTTTCCATAATACTTGATCTCCTTTTTTGTCTTTGAGACACGCAAAAAAACGCCTTTTTTGACGAATCCATAATATCACTTTTCCTTATTTTCAGCAATATTGCGTATATAAAATTTAAATGGATTGGTATAAATAATCAACGCTGTTCCCTCCTTAATTTTTTATCGAAAAAGACGGTTAAAATTTCTTAATCAGACGTTAAGTAAAAGCACATATGAAGGTCTTTATTTCATTGACGCTTTCTATTGTTTGCGATATGATACAACGTGAAGACAAATGATCTTCAGGCACTATTTACACGTGTAATAATCAATAATTACTAGGGAGGTAATTACCTATGGCAAAGTATCTTGAAGCCAAGATCAACTATGATAACTATGACAAGACAGTCATCAGAACGGTCGAAGCTCATACAGAGGGCGAATACTGCAGAGTCGCTCTCGACTGCCCGGATCTTCCGGGAAACACAATGATCGAAAAGAAGCATTATCTTGAGGAGCACTATGACTACCTCAGAACAATGCTCATGTTTGAGCCTCGCGGACACCACGACATGTTCGGTGCGTTCCTCTGCGAGCCGATCAATCCGGAAGCTGACTTCGGCGTATTCTTCATGGACGGCGGCGGCTACCTCAACATGTGCGGACACTGCTCCATCGGAGCTGCTACGGTTATCCTTGAAGCAGGTCTCATGGAGATGAAGGAGCCGGTAACACAGGTTGTTATCGAAGCACCTGCAGGTCTGATCCATCTTGAGTGCACATGCAAGAACGGCAAGGTCACAGGCGTTAAGCTCACAAACGTTCCTGCGTTCGTTTACAAGGAAAACCTCGAGCTCGAGTATCAGGGCAAGAAGGTCGTATATGACATCTGCTTTGGCGGTTCATTCTTCGCTCTTGTTGACACGGAGAAGAACTTCGGATTCAAGGTAACACCTGAGCACACAAAGTTCCTCACAGAGTGGTCAAGCTTCGCTCTTCAGGAGATCAACAAGACTGTTCCTATCCAGCATCCTGAGCTTGACATCACAAGCGTAGACCTCATCGAGAACTACTGCGAAGATGAACTTACAGAAGATGATAAGGTATTCTGCCCGGAGGCCAAGTTCGCTCTGAAGAACCAGCTGGTATTCGGCGAGCCTCATGATCCGCAGATCGACAGATCCCCATGCGGCACAGGTACGTCCGCTAAGCTGTCCTGGCTGTACAAGCACGGTAAACTCGGTGTTGGTGAGTGCTTCGTTTACAAATCATTCATCGATACAAGATTCATTGGAACAGTTGCTGCACTCGGACCTAAGGTTGGTGAGTTTGACACCATTATCCCTCAGGTAACAGGCGCTGCTTATCTCTGCGGAGAA